>JANMBK010000272.1:0-9115 GCA_031360365.1 Methylophilaceae bacterium | reverse complement strand
GTCTAAGTTGCCTTGCAATGCCACTTTGTCGCCAACTCTTGTACGCGCACTACCAATATCTACCGCCCAATCTAGCCCAAGCGCATCTGCCCCAATTTCTGCTTGCGCCTCAAGCCACAGCGCGCCACCTTTGGTAAATACAATGCTGGGCACTTTTTTACCATCGTTGGTTTTGGTTAAACCTGCGACAATTTTTTGCATGTAATTAAGCGAAAACTCAATATAGGCGTTATGTGATAGCGCGCCTCCCCATGAGTCAAAAATCATCACTGCTTGCGCACCTGCGGCTATTTGCGCGTTTAGGTATTCAATCACGGTTTGTGCATTCACTTCTAAAATATGGTGCAGCAAATCTGACCGCGCATAAGCCATTTTTTTGGTGTTGAGGAAATCTGTACCGCCTTTGCCTTCCACCATGTAAGTCGCCAACGTCCACGGGCTGCCACTAAAGCCAACCAACGGTACGCGACCATTAATGGTTTTTTTAATTTGGCTTACCGCATCAAACACATATTGCAGCTTGGCCATATCGGGCACATGCAGGGCTTTAATCTCAGCTTCTTCGCGTAATGTGCGCTCAAACTTTGGGCCTTCACCTTCGGTAAAATACAAGCCCAAACCCATCGCGTCAGGCAATGTGAGAATATCTGAAAACAAAATCGACGCATCCAACAGCGGGTAGCGATCGAGCGGCTGCATCGTCACTTCAGTCGCAAAATTAGGGTTTTTGCACAAGTCTAAAAAGCTGCCTGCAGTTTTGCGGCTTTCTCGATATTCGGGCAAATAACGCCCCGCTTGGCGCATCATCCAAACAGGGGTATAAGGGGTAGCTTCGCGATTTAAGGCGCGCAAAAAGGTGTCATTTTGTAATTTTGCCATTTTAAAACCGTTAATTTATGTAATTATTGAATCAAGCATTGAGCTAGATGAAGCGCGCGGCGTACAGCGCACAGAAGCCGAAATAGTACGTTTTTGTACAATGAGGCTGCGAGCACTGCACAACAAAGCGATTCGCTCGCTCAATGTTTGAGTCTAGCGAGGCAGCGTTGATGAGCCCATCAAAAACTCATCTACCGCCTGCGCAGCTTGGCGGCCTTCACGAATCGCCCAAACCACCAGCGACTGCCCACGGCGCATATCACCAGCAGCAAATACTTTCTCGATATTGGTTTTATAGCTGCCTATGCCATCTGTACTAGCTTTGGCATTGCCACGTGCATCCTTTTCTACGCCAAACGCTTCTAGCACAGATTGTACAGGTGACACAAAACCCATTGCCAACAACACTAAATCGGCCTTAATGCTAAATTCAGAGCCTGCTACTTCCTGCATTTTTCCATCTTTCCACTCTACTTTGGCGCCGACTAACTCCGTTACTTTACCGTTCTCGCCTTTTAAGTATTTAGTCGTAATCGACCAATCGCGGTTAGCGCCTTCTTCGTGACTGCTAGAGGTGCGCAATTTGAGCGGCCAATTCGGCCAAACCAGCTCTTTATTTTCTTTTGCAGGTGGTTGCGGCATTAACTCAAACTGCGTGATTGAAAGCGCACCGTGGCGATTACTGGTCCCAACGCAATCTGAACCCGTATCACCACCACCAATTACCACCACGTGTTTATTGGTAGCCTTCACTTGATTTGGAACACTGTCACCCGCATTCACTTTATTTTGCGCGGGTAAAAAATCCATGGCGTACATCACGCCATCTAGCTCGCGGCCAGGCACCGGCAAATCGCGTGGAAACTCTGCGCCACCCGCCAACACCACGGCGTCATATTCTTTTAGCACATATTCTGCTGCTACGTTTTGGCCTACGTTCTTATTGACTAAAAAGCTCACGCCTTCGGCTTCCATCTGTGTCATGCGGCGGTCTATATGGATTTTTTCCATTTTAAAATCAGGAATGCCGTAGCGTAGCAAACCACCAATTCGGCTATTTTTCTCTAAAACAAATACTGAGTGGCCTGCGCGTGCCAATTGCTGCGCAGCAGCCAAGCCAGCAGGGCCAGAGCCAACAACGGCAATTTTTTTACCCGTTTTATTTGGGTTAATTTGCGGCGTTACCCAGTCATTCTCCCAAGCTTTATCGATAATCGCATGTTCAATCGACTTAATGCCTACGGCATCGTTATTGATATTGAGCGTACACGCAGCCTCACATGGGGCAGGGCAAATACGGCCAGTAAACTCGGGGAAGTTATTAGTGGAATGCAGTACATCAATCGCGTTACGCCAATCTTGCTGGTAAACCAAATCATTAAAATCGGGAATGATATTATTGACTGGACAACCCGTAGTGCAAAATGGAATACCACAATCCATACAGCGCGCGCCTTGCTGCTTGGCTTGATCATCCGTTAGATGCAGTACAAATTCTTTGTAATTTTTAACACGATCTACGACTGGCAAATTGGCTTCTGCTAGCCTTTCGTATTCCATAAAACCCGTTACTTTACCCATATTTAAAGTTTTCCCTTAAGCCGCTACTAATGCTTTATCTTCTGAGAGTTCAATCAACGCACGCTTGTATTCGTTTGGCATTACTTTTACAAACTTCGTTCGGTATTTTGCCCAATCTGCCAGCATGGTTTTGGCACGCTCACTACCCGTGTACTTAGCGTGTTTTTCAATCAAACCTTTTAACGTCAATTCGTCTGGCTGGTCTAAATGTAGAATTTTACCAATGTCCGCCTCAGCGACTTCTACTTTTTCAAGTGCCACCATGCTCATGTTACAACGTTTGGCAAATAGGTCATCTTCGTCATACACATAAGCTACTCCTCCGCTCATGCCTGCGGCAAAGTTTTGACCAGTTAAACCAAGTACAACTACCGTGCCTCCCGTCATATATTCGCAGCCATGGTTGCCAACGCCTTCTACTACGGCAGATGCACCAGAATTACGTACACAGAAACGCTCGCCAGCTACACCGTTAAAATAAGCCTCTCCAGTCGTAGCTCCATACATCACGGTATTGCCAATGATGATATTTTCGTGTGCCAAACCCTTAAAACTAGCTGGGCGGGTAATCACAACACGGCCGCCACATAAACCTTTGCCCACATAGTCGTTACCTTCACCAGTCAATAAAAAGGTGATGCCTTTGGCTAAAAATGCCGCAAAACTTTGGCCTGAGGTGCCAGTAAAATTGATATGAATGGTGTCATCGGCTAAGCCAACATTGCCATAGCGCACTGCAATTTGATTCGATAACATGGTGCCGACGGTGCGGTTGGTGTTGGTAATAGGCAAATCAATGCTAACTTTTTGTTTAGTTTCTAATGCATTTTTTGCCAAAGCAATCAACTGATTATCGAGTGCGTTTACCAAATTATGGTCTTGCACATCGTTATTTTTGCGCGAAACAGATGCTGGCATATCCACTTGGTGGAATATTTTGCTGAAATCTAAACCGTGAATTTTCCAGTGGTCAACACCTGCTTTCATGTCCAGCAAATCGCTACGACCAATTAAATCGTCAAACTTTGCAATACCCAAGCTTGCCATCAGCTCACGCACTTCTTCTGCTATAAAGAAAAAGAAATTCACCACGTGTTCAGGCTGTCCAGTAAATTTTTTGCGCAATTCTGGGTCTTGCGTCGCCACGCCCACAGGGCAAGTATTTAAGTGGCACTTACGCATCATAATGCAGCCTTCAACCACTAACGGCGCGGTTGCAAAGCCAAATTCGTCTGCGCCCAATAGCGCGCCTATCAGCACATCGCGGCCTGTTTTCATTTGACCATCAACTTGCACGACAACGCGACCACGCAATTGGTTGAGCACTAAAGTTTGCTGCGTTTCAGCTAAGCCCAGTTCCCACGGCGTACCTGCATGCTTCACGCTAGAAATCGGCGATGCGCCTGTGCCACCATCGTGGCCTGCAATCACAATATGGTCAGATTTAGCTTTGGCCACGCCTGCAGCTACTGTGCCAACACCCGTTTCTGATACTAATTTAGTCGAAATAGAGGCTTTAGGATTGGCATTTTTTAGGTCGTGAATGAGTTGTGCTAAGTCCTCAATACTATAAATATCGTGGTGCGGCGGCGGTGAAATTAAGCCCACACCTGGCACTGAGAATCTTAACTTGGCAATATATTCCGACACTTTGTGGCCTGGTAATTGGCCGCCTTCACCCGGTTTTGCGCCTTGTGCCATCTTAATTTGAATTTGGTCAGCCGACGCTAAGTATTCAGCCGTTACCCCAAAGCGGCCAGAAGCCACTTGTTTAATGCGCGATCGCATCGAATCGCCCGCGCTTAAAGCGATGTGACTCTGCACAATGTTTTTGCCGATAATATCGGCCATGGTAGAGTCTTTGGCCGCTGCAATAAAGCGCTTAGCATCTTCACCACCCTCACCGGTATTCGATTTACCGCCGATGCGGTTCATGGCAATGGCTAATGTCGCGTGTGCCTCAGTTGAAATAGAGCCCAATGACATAGCGCCAGTAGCAAAGCGTTTAACTATTTCTTTGGCTGATTCTACTTGCTCTAGCGCTATTGGCGCAGCGGCAGGTTTAATCTCAAACAAGCCGCGCAGGGTTTTGTGCTTGCGCGTTTGATCGTTAATTAACTTGGCATACTCTTTAAATGTATCAAACTTATTGGTACGTGTGGCATTTTGCAGTTTAGCAATGCTTTCTGGCGTCCACATATGCTCTTCGCCGCGAACTCTAAAGGCGTATTCACCGCCAGCATCCAATTGATTTGCCAACACCGGGTCATCGCCAAAGGCTAAATGATGTATACGCAGATTTTCTTCAGCGACTTCTTTAATGCCAATACCTTCAATTTGCGAAGCGGTGCCTGTGAAATATTGATTGATGAATGCTGTGTTTAAGCCTATCGCCTCAAAAATTTGGGCGCCACAATAGGATTGGTAGGTTGAAATACCCATTTTTGACATGACTTTGTACAAGCCTTTGCCTATGGCTTTTACAAAGTTTTTAGCCCCTGTATAGCCATCGCCAGTAACATTATTATTCGTCATATGATTGATGGTTTCAAACGCCAACCATGGACACACAGCCTCTGCACCGTAACCTGCCAGCAAAGCAAAATGATGTACTTCACGTGCTGATCCAGTATCAATTACTAAGCCGGTACTCGTCCGTAAGCCAGCCTTTACTAAATATTCATGCGTAGATGAGCATGCCAATAAAGCAGGAATCGCAATGCGATTTTGAGAGATAGCTCTATCAGACAATATCAGCACATTAAAGCCGTCATGTACCGCCTGCTCAGCTAGTTTATTTAGACTAGTAACGGCAGTTGCTAAACCTGCGCCAGCTTGCTTCGCATCATAGGTAATATCTAACACCAATGATTTAAATTGATTTTTAGTGGCCGCGCCAATATTTTTAAGCTGTTCTAGTTCGCTCAACGTTAACACAGGCTGGCTGGCTTCTAAACGCAGTGGAGGATTCGTCTCATCAATGCCCAGTAAATTGGGTTTGGGGCCAATAAATGTCACCAACGACATCACCAACTCTTCACGAATTGGGTCAATCGGTGGGTTAGTGACTTGCGCACACAGCTGTTTAAAATAGTTGTACAACGACTTTGGTTTATTCGATAGTATCGGCAATGCCGCATCGTTACCCATCGATCCTGCACCCTCTTCACCGTTGGCAATCATCGGCTGTAAGATAAATTTAATATCTTCTTGGCTGTAACCAAACGCTTGCTGCGTATCTAACAGACTTTCTGCCATGTCTAAGGTAGCGTCAATTTTTGGTAAATCTCCCAAGAAATAACGCGACTGTTCAATCCATTTTTTGTATGGTTTGGCGTTGGCAAGCGCACTTTTTACTTCGGCATCATCAATAATGCGACCTTGCTGCATGTCTATGAGCAACATTTTACCTGGTTGCAAACGCCATTTTTTCACGATTTTTTCTTGCGGAAAAGTCAGTACGCCCATCTCAGACGCCATCATCACTATGTCATCATCCGTCACCAAATATCGTGCTGGTCTAAGCCCATTTCTATCTAGCGTTGCACCAATTAAATTACCATCTGTAAACGCCACCGCAGCTGGACCATCCCATGGTTCCATTAGCGCTGCATGATATTCGTAAAAAGCACGACGATCTTCATCCATCAGCGCGTTGTTATTCCAAGCTTCTGGGATTAATAACATCATGGCATGCGGTAAGCTATAACCACCCGCCACTAATAGTTCTAAGCAATTATCAAAGCAGGCTGAGTCTGATTGGCCTTCGGCAATCAACGGCCAAAGTTTCTCTAAATCTTTACCAATAACGGTCGACTTCATCGTCTCGTGTCGCGCCGCCATCCAATTTACATTGCCTTGCACGGTATTAATTTCACCATTGTGCGCAATCATGCGGAAAGGATGCGCTAAATCCCATGATGGAAAGGTGTTTGTAGAAAAACGTTGATGCACCAGCGCCAGCGCCGATACTAAACTTGGATTTTTTAAATCTTTAAAATAAATACCCACTTCGTTGGCCAGCAACATACCTTTATAAACGATGGTACGGCTAGATAACGATGGCACATAAAATATTGCATTATCTTGCAAGTTTAGGGCACGCACGCCATGCTCAACACGCTTGCGAATAATAAAACATTTACGCTCAAAAGCGTTTTGATCCGTGCCCGTATCACCACTGTAAGCGCTAGAAATAAACACTTGACGCATACATGGCTCTACAGCACGCGCGGCATCGGCAATATTGCTGTTATCCACTGGCACATCGCGCCAGCCCAATAAGGTTTGATTTTCTTCTGCAATAATTGTTGTAATTAACGCTTCGCACGCAGCGCGGTTATTGGTATTTTGTGGTAAAAATAGGTTACCTACCGCATATTGGCCTGCCTTAGGCAGATTGATATTGTTTTTTGCCGCTTCGGCGCGCATAAACGCATCTGGCATCTGTATTAATAAACCTGCGCCGTCACCCAATTTGGGGTCGTAACCAGTGGCGCCTCGGTGTGTTAAATTGGTCAGCAATTGCAAGCCTTGTTGCACGATAGTATGGCTTTTTTTGCCTTTGATATGTGCCACAAAACCAACGCCGCAACCGTCTTTTTCGTTACGTTTGTGGTATAAACCTTGGTTTTTTGGTGGTAATGTTATTGGTTGTATTGCTTGCATAGTTAGCCACGTACAAAATTTTTAGCGGAACCTACAATGATAACGTTAAATCATCGCAATTTCAATCATATAGCGCGTGTTTGACTTGTGATTTCACTAACAAATTTCAACTTTTTTAGTTCCTAACTATTTATTTAAATAAATATGAATGATTTGACAGTTTAATTGAGAATGATTATCATTTAACTTGTATTATTTATGGAGATCCATATGAAAAACTACACAACGAACGACCCATGTGAGAAACTTATTTTGGCCGAAGGTTTTGGCGCACGCTTAATTTATTGCAAAAATTGTGATGTGGTTGAGCTTGAAATCGGTGCAATTTCTTTAAAGCTAAGCCCAAATCATGTGCAGCAAATTGCCAATATTATGATGAAAGCCAGCCTGCGTTTAGATCGCATGGTAAACCTTAACAACACCCCTGACCACCTGCAAACTATGCAACATTTGCACTAGCTTTATAAACATTTAGGCTAATTAAGCGTTAAGGCTAGCAAAAGCTTTCTTGCCAGCATCAATAGTAAACGCAATGTCGTCATCAGTATGCGCAGCCGATACAAAGCCTGCCTCGAACGCACTAGGGCCAAGGTAAATGCCGCTATCCAGCATGCTGTGAAAAAACTGGTTAAAGTGCGCTTTATTATTGTTGGCCATGATTTCGGCATAACTAGTCGGGCAAGCGTCAGAAAAATACAGCCCAAACATACCACCAACATTTTGTGCGCTAAATGTCACGCCCGCAATATTGGCGGCGGCCATTAAACCATCCATCAGTTTTTTGGTTTGCGCAGTTAAGCGGTCGTGAAAGCCTTCTGCTTGAATAAGCTTTAACGTTGCCAAACCTGCAGAAACCGCTACAGGATTGCCTGACAGCGTACCTGCTTGATACACTTTTCCAACAGGCGCCAAGAACTGCATAATATCTTTGCGGCCGCCAAACGCGCCGACTGGCAAACCACCGCCAATGACTTTACCGAGCGTGGTCATGTCTGGTTTAATGTTGTAAAGCGCTTGTGCGCCACCCAAATGCACCCTAAAACCGGTCATCACCTCATCAAAAATGAGCACTGCGCCATGCTTGGTACAAAGCGCACGCAGCGTTTGCAAAAAGTCCATTGTTGGTACAATTAAATTCATGTTGCCAACCACTGGCTCAATAATCACACAGGCAATTTCGTCGCCGCTTTGTTTGAATAAATCCTCAAGCTGTTGAACATTGTTATATTCTAAAGTGAGCGTGAGTGCGGCCACACTGGCTGGCACACCGCCAGAATCAGGCTCACCAAACGTCAGCAAGCCAGAGCCCGCTTTTACCAAAAGCCCGTCAGAATGACCGTGGTAACAACCTTCAAATTTCACAATTTTATCGCGCCTCGTAAAGCCGCGCGCGGTGCGAATCGCACTCATGGTAGCTTCAGTGCCACTGCTGTTTAAGCGCACTTGCTCCATGCTTGGTACTAGCTTATTAATTAACTCCGCCATTTCTAGCTCTAGCCCAGTTGGCGCGCCAAATGACAAACTATTTTCTGCTGCTGCTTGCACTGCCGCAATCACTTCTGGGTGCGCATGCCCCACAATCATCGGCCCCCAACTGTTGATGTAATCAATATATTGTTTGCCATCCACGTCCCAAAGCTTGCTGCCCAAACCTTTTTTGAAAAAAACTGGCGTACCGCCTACACTGCGAAACGCACGTACGGGTGAGTTTACGCCACCTGGAATTAGCACTTGGGATTTTTCAAAAAGGGTTTGATTGAGTGAAGTCATGTGAGCTCGGTATTTTGTAAGTTATGTATATTTTAACAGAATGTTAAGTTTGACTATGATAAAACATTAAAATAGATGATCTGCAAGCCAATATCCACGCGGCTTGCAGAGCAATGTTTTTTACTCGTATTAATTATGCTGGAATAAATGGGTAAATTGTTTGCTAGTTGCCTCTATATCGTCAGCGCCAAACAAGGCGCCGACCACAGCAACAGCA
>JANMBK010000257.1:0-29165 GCA_031360365.1 Methylophilaceae bacterium | reverse complement strand
TGCGGCCAAGCTTGCTCATCTGCATAAGCTTTTAAAATGGGGTCGGCATCAACCGCCACAGGGTTGGTCACCAGTTGCATCAACGGTAAATCGTTGTGCGAATCACTATAAAAATAGCTGATTTCAAAATCTGCTAGCGTTTTGCCACGCTCGGCTAGCCAAAGATTTAAGCGCGTCACTTTACCTTCTTGAAAACTGGGGACGCCTGTTACATTGCCTGTATATTGACCGCTGACCATTTCTGGATCGCTACCAATTAAATGCTCAATGCCATAAGCTGTGGCGATGGGCTTAGTCACAAAGCTATTGGTCGCGGTAATCACTACGCACAAATCGCCAGCAGCTTTGTGCTTATCGACTAACTTTTGTGCTTTTTCCGTCATCATAGGGCGGATGATTTTTTGCATATATTTCAAATGCAGCTCGTCCAAAAATGACTTTTTATGTTGGCTCAGTGGCTGCAATTGAAACTTTAAAAACTCGACAATGTTTAAGCAGCCATTTTTGTAATCAGCATAAAATTGCTCGTTACGTTCGTGATGCGTTTTTGCATCTAACAAACCTTCACTAATTAAAAATAAGCTCCAGTTGTAATCGCTGTCGCCTGCCAGTAGCGTGTTATCAAGGTCAAATAATGCTAAGTTTTCTTTTGAATTCATACTATTAATTTTCTTTATTTTCTGCAGAAAGTACTAAAAATACGCCAACCAAAATAACTGCCAGCGCCATATATTCTGTGCTTGTCACACTTTCACCCGCAAACCAAATGCCCAAAGTAAACGCCACCACTGGGTTTACAAACGTATTGCTACTAGCCACTAGCGTGCGTACATTTTTTAATAAATATTGATACGCACTATAAGCCACCAGTGAGCCTAACACCACTAAAAATAGCATGGCACCCCACGATTTTGCGCTAATAACGCTGGGGTAAGTTTCACCATGCAGTGCGCTAACAATCATTAAGGCAATACCACCCATTAGCATTTGGCTGGCAGCTGCCATTGAGCCTGTTGGTAAATCTAAATGTTTGCTCCAAACCGAGCCAAACGACCAACTGGCTGCCGCAAAAATCAGTAAAGCAGCATTAGTATAATCACCGTGTAAGCTACCACCTATGTTGAGTAGCACGATGCCGCATAAACCAATGGCTATGCCCATCCATTCTTGCCGAGATATATGGTGACCCCATATCGATGAGAAAATCGCCATCCAAATAGGTGCTGTAGCAATCGATAGCGCCGCCACGCTGGATGATATGGTCTGCTGTACATAACACACCGTGCCATTGCCAATGGCTGGTAGCAAAATACCAATGGCCGTTGCAGCTATCCATTGCTTACGCGTAGGGTTTGGGCTGCCCAGCATGCGCATTGCTGCATATAAAATTACGCCTGCAACCACAAAGCGAGCGCCCGCCATTAAAAATGGGGGGAAACTTTCAATGCCAAACTTAATCGCAAGATAAGTTGAGCCCCATATAAAATAGGTACAAAATAGCGCAAGCGTTACCAATAAGGTTTGATTTTTTGTGTTCAAAGTGAGTATTTATAATCGTTTTTTTATTCAAAAAATAGTACGAGCGCAAAATGATGCTCTGCAAGCCAATATCCATGCGGCTTACAGAGCATCAAAATAAGATGTTATGTAAAAACTAACCCTGCGGATTCATCTTCTCGTTTTTTGAATACAATTTATTCAAGCCATTTAAATAGGCTTTGGCGGATGCAATCACTATATCTGTATCCGCACCTTGACCATTCACAATACGGCCGCCTTTGGCTAATCGCACCGTCACTTCACCTTGCGCATCGGTGCCACTGGTGATGTTATTGACTGAGTATAATTGCAACTCTGCGCCGCTGACTACCATGCTCTCAATGGCTTTAAAGGTGGCATCGACTGGTCCGCCGCCATCTGCTTCGGCACGTTTTTCAATGCCGTTATCGCTTAAAGTGAGCACGGCGTGCGGAATCTCACCTGTTTGCGACGCCACTTGCAAATAGACTAATTTGTAATTTTCACTGGCCTCATGCACAAATTCGCCACTTACCAAGGCGTGTAAATCTTCGTCAAAAATCTCCGATTTTTTATCGGCTAAATCTTTAAAATGGGCAAAAGCGGCATTAAGCGCATCTTCGCTGTCTAATTCAATGCCCAACTCTTTTAAGCGGGTTCGGAAAGCATTTCTGCCAGACAATTTGCCCAAGGTAATTTTATTGGCGTTCCAGCCCACATCTTCGGCGCGCATGATTTCGTAAGTCTCGCGGTGCTTCAATACGCCATCTTGATGAATGCCAGATTCGTGCGCAAAAGCATTGGCGCCAACAATCGCTTTGTTAGGTTGTACAGGGTAGCCAGTAATGGTGGAAACTAATTTAGAAGTCGGAACAATTTGGGTAGTGTCGATGCGCGTAGTCAAATTAAAAATATCGCTGCGGGTTTTAATCGCCATTACCACTTCTTCTAAGCTGGCATTACCAGCCCGCTCACCCAAGCCATTAATCGTACATTCCACTTGGCGCGCGCCATTCATCACCGCAGCCAATGAATTGGCAACGGCCATGCCTAAGTCGTTGTGACAATGCGTGCTCCAAATCACTTTGTCAGAATTTTTTACGCGTTTAATCAATGTGGCCATGCGCTCGCCCCATGGTGCAGGAATGCTATAGCCGACGGTATCTGGCACGTTAATCGTTTTAGCCCCCGCCTCAATCACCGCATCAAAAATACGCACTAAAAAATCAATATCTGAACGTACTGCGTCTTCGGCCGAAAACTCCACGTCAGGCGTATATTCCAACGCCCACTTCACTGCTTGTACCGCGCGCGCTAACACCTGGTCTTCGGTCATGCGCAATTTATTTTCCATATGAATTTTGCTGGTGGCAATAAAGGTGTGAATACGGCCATTTCTCTCGGCATGTTGCATAGCAGGCGTAATCGCCTCACCGGCGCGGCGCACATCATTCTCACTGGCGCGCGCAAGCGAACAAACTGTAGATTTGGTGATTAAACCAGCGATGGTGTGAATGGCATCAAAATCGCCAGGGCTAGCAGCAGCAAAGCCTGCTTCAATCACATTGACGCCCAATTTTTCAAGTTGGCGCGCAATGCGAATTTTCTCTTCTTTGGTCATGGATGCGCCTGGGCTTTGTTCGCCATCGCGCAAAGTGGTGTCAAAAATAATGATGCTGTCTAATTCAATTGGCTGGTTCATTTGTGTATCCTAGTGCAATGCTTAAATTATAAATGCAATTTACCCGCCGCAACGAATGCGTGAGCAAGAAAATACTGTGTTGGAGTGAGGTTAGTGTGCGCCGTCGCGCAGCAGCGAAGCTGAGTGCAGCGCAGATTTAGTGCGCAGCAGTTTAGCTGTGCGCAACACAACTAAACTACGTAATAAAGCAAGACTTAACAATAAGCCTGCAAATATTTGGAATGTGAATGAATTCAACATAAATAAAGTATAGGGGCTTTTTATGCGTTTTTCAAGTTAGCAAAGCTATTTAGTTGCTCGCAGGCTTACTAATTCGTGATTTTAGCCACAAATAATATCCCGATAGCGCATACACCAATACCACCGTAAATAACACCTCAGGCGGGCTGGATGAGACCAACACAAATGCCAGCACAATCGCCAATACAGCCACAAATGGCACGCTTTGTTTTAAGTTGATGTCTTTGCCGCTGTAAAATTTTAAGTCCGAAACCATGCTGCCTGCCGCAAATAATGTCAGCGCGGCGGCCAACCATTTCATCTCAATCACACCAAAAAATATCTCGCGACCTGTCACACTGTATTCATTAGCTACCCACACAAAACCTGCCAATAATGCAGCTGCTGCTGGGCTAGGTAACCCTTGGAAATACCGTTTATCTTGAAACGGATCATCCAATTTGGTGTTAAACCTTGCCAAGCGCAAAGCGGCGCAGGCGCAATATAAAAATGCGGCTATCCAGCCTAATTTTCTTAATGGCCCTAACGCCCATTCGTACATAATCAATGCGGGCGCCACGCCAAAAGACACCATGTCAGATAAGCTATCGTATTCAGCCCCAAACGCGCTGGTGGTATTGGTCATGCGCGCCACGCGGCCGTCCAAGCCATCAAGCACCATGGCAATAAATATGGCAATGGCCGATTGCTCAAAGTTGCCATTCATGGCCTGCACAATGGCATAAAAGCCTGCAAATAAAGCTGCCGAAGTGAATAAATTCGGTAACAAATAAATGCCGCGAGCACGCAAGCCCTCTTGATCTGCGTTACGGCGGGCGGGCCGCTGTTTTGAATCTGTCTGTTTAGCTTCTGGCATAGACAATTGCTCAATTTAACCGAATAAAGGTTAAGTATAGCAAAACACAGAGTAAAACAAAGGCTTGTGATAATATCTCGGCTTAAATTCACCCTCCTAATATGAAATTTACCTTACACAAACAGGACGAGCCAAATAATAATGGATTGGCACGCCGCGGCACAGTTCACCTTGCACATGGCGATGTGCAAACGCCCGCCTTTATGCCTGTTGGCACTTACGGCACGGTTAAAGCCATGTCGCCGCTAGAGCTAAAAGAAATTGATGCGCACATTGTGCTCGGCAACACTTTTCATTTGTGGCTACGGCCTGGGCTAGAAGTGATTGCCGCGCATGGCGGGCTGCACAAGTTTATGGGCTGGGATGCGCCGATACTTACAGATTCTGGTGGTTTTCAAGTTTTTAGTTTAGGCGCCATGCGCAAAATTAGCGAAGAAGGCGTGAAGTTTCAAAGCCCGATAAATGGTGACAGCTGCTTTTTAACGCCAGAAGAATCGATGCGCATTCAAAAAGTGTTAAACAGCGACATTGTCATGATTTTTGACGAATGCACGCCCTTCCCTGCCACTGCCAAAGAAGCTTCAGACTCAATGCAACTCTCGTTACGTTGGGCAAAGCGTAGCAAGGATGAGTTTGTGCGCCTACAAAACCTGTCCGTTTCTCAAGCGATGTCAATGCAAACCGGAAAGGATAAGGCGACAGAGATCGTACATGAGGTACATCGACGAGCCGAAGACGCATCCAACACAGCAGTGGCGAAGCATGAGGAACGGAATGCACTTTTTGGGATTATTCAGGGGGGTATGTTTGAAGATTTACGCGATATTTCACTCGCAGGTTTAACCGATATTGATTTTGATGGCTTCGCCATTGGCGGATTATCCGTGGGTGAGCCCAAACAAGATATGCTGCGTATTCTGGCGCACACCGCTCCTAAAATGCCGCAAAACAAACCGCGTTATTTAATGGGTGTTGGCACACCAGAAGACTTGGTGGATGCGGTTTCGCATGGTATTGATATGTTCGATTGCGTGATGCCCACCCGCAACGCCCGCAACGGCTGGCTGTTTACCCAATATGGCGATATTAAAATTAAAAACGCTGGCTATAAGCACGATTTAAAACCACTTGATAGCGATTGCAGTTGCTACACTTGCCAAAATTTCACCCGAGCTTACTTGCACCATTTGCACAAAGTGGGCGAGATTTTAGGCGCTCGCCTCAACACCATCCATAATTTGCATTATTACCAAGAGTTGATGCAAGGTATGCGTAGCGCAATTGAAGTGGGTACGTTTGAGGCGTTTAAAACAGACTTTAAAACCAAGCGCGCGCAAATAAACGCTTAAATAATTACCCTACAAGCAACACAACCACAATTTTGAATACGGTGGCTTGTGGGTGTATGTAAGAACGTAATGATATGTCGAAAAAATATTCTTGCTACGCAATGCGCAAGCTATTACGCCCTAGCTAGGTCAGATGTTAATAATGATTCTACAACATCATGCGTCTTAATAATACGTTGATTATTTTGGACAACTTTTTTAATCTGCGTCCGTATTTGATTTAACATTTCATATCTATGCCTAAACCGTGCACGCTTATTCGCTGGAATTTCATCATAAGGTTTTACTTTAATTTCTGTTGAAATGGCATAAAAACCTTGCTGATTAAGCACACCGCTGTGGTCAATCCAAAAATTATCATAACTACTAAATTTGTCTGAATTAACTAACCAATGATTAGCGCGATAGTTAGCATCTGATACGCCCCATATTTCTTTTAAACCCCATTCTGCACCCAACATTTTAAGCATGTACAGCAAAAATATTTTAGGGTGTAACCCATGTAAAATTTTGGTCAGCTTAACGTTTATTGCTTTGACTTCTTCGGCACCAATCGTGTCTGTTCCACCCCAACCCTGAACACCTCCGATCGCAATCACATGTGTATCTTCATGTTGAATGATGCTGAATACTAAGCGATGAATACGATGCTCATTATAAAAAAAACTAATGACTGCTTCGCCTTCAACCCTCATCCATTCAGGGCTATCAATCACAATCCTAACATCAGCATACTCATCTTTAAAATCAATTAAATCAAAATATTGATTTGAAGCCAAACCAAGTAAAGACGCAAAACCACCCACTGCTAGATAATGTTGTTCAATTGCATTTATTCTATTGATTAACTTCCATTTTTTATTTAAATAAGGAGCCAAAACACTGGCAAAGACTTGATTTGATCTCTTAACATCTTCATTAAGTTTGGAAATTTTATTGCTAGTTTTCCAAGCATAAAGCCGATTTAAATGTGGCAAGATTAAAGCGCTGAAATATAGTTTTTTTATAAATGATACTGAGTATTTATTAAAACTATCTGTGCCTAAAATCTGCCAAAAAGTATTGATAGATTTAAGATAGGTGTTCAATTTAGAATGTTGCATACTTTTAGCGCTCCATGGCTACAGGTTCCTCTTTGACCATCCTGTGAGAATTAACCGAAATTTGATAGTAATCTGTAACTGTTTTAATAGCAATAATGAGTTCCCGAAGTGATTTTAATGTTGATACCAACTTAGGCGATGAAAAACTATGCACTCAACAAGGATGCATTTCTGTGCGGTATCGCACATTACGCGCGGGATAGTTAACGTCAATGTAACTTTATCCAATACTTAATAGCTTCTGATTGTGTAAAAATAGAAAAACATGGAAGGAAAAATATGGACCAGGTCACGCTTTTACCTAGACTTTCAAAATTATTATTGTGCTATTTGTCTGTCAAAACTACCTACCAAATATCACTTAAACGCACCACACTCATTCAACTTAAGTCTGTGCTAAAATCCTGCGTTAATTCGCAACTCACTTTGCAACCTATTTTTTGAAAGTTATTATCATGTTAAACAATTTATTTATTAGCAACGCACACGCAGCCCCAGCAGCCCCAGGTGGCGATTTGTTTAGCTTTTTACCGATTATTGTTATTTTTGCGTTGTTTTACTTTATGTTGATTCGCCCACAAATGAAAACGGCAAAACTGCAAAAAGCCATGATAGACGCGCTAAAAGCGGGTGATGAAGTGGCCACTGCAGGTGGTGTAATCGGCAAAGTGACTAAAGTGGGTGACAACTACGTGAGTATTGAAATTGCAACTAATACCGTGGTTAACGTACAAAAACACACTGTGCAGACGATGCTACCGCCCGGTACGATTAAATCAATCTAACTAACAAACCTGACATACTGCAACATCTAATTTAAAGCCTTACTATGAATCGTTACCCCACCTGGAAATACATTCTAATTGCCGTCATCATTTTAATTGGGCTACTGTACACCATCCCCAATTTTTACGGTGAATCGCCAGCGGTGCAAGTGTCGCCGGCCAAGGCCTCACTTAAAGCCAACGCAGAGCTGCTAAGCAAAGTGGAATCGACATTAAAGCTAGCAGATATTAAATTTAATGGTATTTTTCTAGATGCAAACGGCGTGAAAGTGCGCTTTAGCAGCCCAGAAGAGCAGTTAAAAGCCAAGGATAAATTGGCTGTGAATTTGGGCAAAGATTACACAGTAGCGCTTAATTTACTGTCACAAACGCCCAACTGGTTGCTGGCAATTGGCGCAAAACCCATGTATTTGGGCTTAGATTTGCGTGGCGGCGTGCACTTTTTGTTAGAGGTGGACATGAAGGCGGCACTGGACAAATCTGCCGAAAGTAGCGTGGGCGATTTCCGCACCACTTTACGCAAAGAAAAAGTGAATTACTTTGGCATTACTCGCGAAGGCCAAAAAGTGGAAGTGAAATTTGAAAGCGCTGCCGATTTAGAAGCTGCGAAAAAATTGTTGAGTAAAACTTACCCCGATTTAACTTATACCGACAGCGTAGCCGGCAAAGAATTTAGGCTTAGCGCCGGCATTGGTGAGGCAAACAAATTAAAAATTCAAGAATTTGCTCTTAAACAAAACCTGCAAACACTGCATAACCGAATTAACGAGTTGGGCGTAGCCGAACCAATTGTGCAACAACAAGGTTTTGACCGCATCGTAGTACAGCTGCCAGGTGTGCAAGACACCGCCAAAGCCAAAGAAATTTTAGGTCGCACTGCCACGCTAGAAATTCGCATGGTGGATGAAGACAAAAAAGATTTTGCTACGCTAAAAGCGGCCGAAGAAGGTAAAGTTCCGTTTGGTGATGAGCTATATAAAGACCGCGATGGCAACCCGATATTGGTGAAAAAAAGTGTGGTCCTCACGGGCGACCGCATTACCGATGCTGGCCCAGGTATCAACCAACAGACGGGTGGCTCGGTAGTGAACGTAACGCTAGATGGCCGTGGCGCAGGCATCTTTAAAAATGTCACACGCGATAATGTGGGCAAACGCATGGCGATTTTACTCATCGAGAAAAACAGTACAGAGATTATCACTGCACCTGTGATTAACGAAGAAATTGGCGGCGGCCAAGTGCAAATATCGGGTATGGGCAATGTGCAAGAAGCCACCGATGTTGCCTTGCTGTTGCGCGCTGGCGCGTTGGCAGCGCCGATGGAGATTATTGAAGAGCGTACCGTGGGACCAAGCATGGGTGAGCAAAATATTAAACGCGGCGTGCATTCTACGTTGTGGGGCTTTGCCGCCATTGCAGTCATGATGATGATTTATTACATGGTGTTTGGCGGCGTTTCGGTGTTGGCACTAGGCGTGAACCTATTACTACTGGTCGCACTACTTTCTATGTTGCAAGCCACGCTCACGCTACCAGGTTTGGCGGCCATTGCGCTGGCGCTAGGTATGGCGATTGATGCCAATGTGCTGATTAATGAGCGTGTTCGCGAAGAGCTGCGTAATGGCAACACGCCACAAGCTAGCATCCATGCGGGTTACGACCGTGCCTTTGATACTATTATTGACTCTAACGTAACCACATTAATTGCTGGTTTGGCGCTATTTATGTTTGGCACTGGGCCGATTAAAGGTTTTGCGGTGGTGCACGTGCTGGGTATTTTAACCAGTATGTTTAGCGCGGTGTTGGTATCGCGCGCCATTGTGAACTTGATTTATGGCTATCGCCGTAAAGTCACCAAACTTTCCATTGGGCAGATTTTTAAAGCCTAATTTAGAATTAAACGTGCAGATTTAACAAGCAGATTTAAAGAGAAGAGTTATGGAATTATTTAGAATTAAAAAAGATATCCCGTTTATGAGTTTTGGCCGTTTAACTACGGCGATTTCATTGATTACTTTTTTACTAGCGATATTTTTTCTGTGGTCAAAAGGCCTACATTATGGCGTTGATTTCACAGGTGGCACGGCGATGGAGGTCAGTTACCCGCAAGCTGCCAATATTGAAAGTATTCGTAAAGCGGTCGCTGACACTGGTTTGAAAGATGTCACCGTACAAAACTTTGGCACTAGTCAAGATGTGTTGATTCGCTTGCCATTGGTGAAAGAAATGTCCATTGCCAAACTTTCAGAAACTGTGACCGCTGCATTAAAAAATGCAGATGCCAGTGTGGAAGTACGCCGTGTGGAATCGGTTGGTTCGCAAGTGGGCGACGAGCTGTATGCTAACGGCGGCTTGGCACTACTGTTGGTGTGCGTAGGCATTATGGCTTATTTGGCCATACGTTTTGAGTGGCGTTTTGCGGTGGCAGCCATTATCGCCAACATGCATGACGTGGTAATTATTTTAGGCTTTTTCGCCTTCTTTCAATGGGAGTTTAACCTGACTGTATTGGCAGCAATTTTGGCGGTGCTGGGTTATTCAGTGAATGAATCTGTGGTGGTATTTGATCGCGTACGCGAAAACTTTAGAAAAATGCGTAAGGCTTCTGTCGTGCACGTCATTGATAACGCCATTACTCGCACCATGAGCCGCACCGTGATTACCCACGTGATGACGCAAACCATGGTAGGCTCTATGCTGTTGTTTGGTGGTGAGGTGCTGCATAACTTTGCGCTGGCGCTGACCATTGGCATTTTGTTTGGTATTTATTCTTCAGTGTTAGTCGCTTGCCCAATTGCCATGTGGCTGGGCGTTAGCCGTGCCAATTTAATTGGTGATGTGGAGAAGAAAAATAACGAACAAGAAGCTGAAGCCACACCATAATATTTGTAAATTTAAACGCTTGATAATTAGACTAAATTACAATTAAACTAAAACATCATCACTCATATTTACAACTAGATTTAACAACTAGATTTAACAACTAGAGTTAACACCCTTTGGATAACATTCCTATCGCTTGGCAACTGGGCATCTTAGCCTTATTGCTACTCATCTCTGGATTTTTCTCAGTCGCTGAAACTAGCTTGATGTCGCTTAA
The DNA here is from genome assembly GCA_031360365.1 of Methylophilaceae bacterium. Lineage (GTDB taxonomy): Bacteria > Pseudomonadota > Gammaproteobacteria > Burkholderiales > Methylophilaceae > Methylotenera_A. The sequence continues at coordinate 18,512 of JANMBK010000257.1, read as the reverse complement.
CCGCTATCGGTTACGGCATTTAGTCAAAGAAGGTCACCATGGGGCGCGGTTGGCCAGCGCCTTGCTTGCCAAAACCGATAAGCTACTCGGCGTGATTTTACTGTGCAATAACTTTGCCAACGCGGCTTCTGCCACCTTGGTTACGCTGATTACTGTCGAACTGTTTGGCGAGGGCGAATGGGTGCTGATGATAGGCACATTGACAGTCACCTTTGCCATTTTAGTCTTTAGTGAAATCACCCCCAAAGTCATCGCCGCAGCCTTCCCCGAAAAGCTGGGCATTTTATGCAGCTATATTCTGTACCCACTACTTAAACTGCTATACCCCGCCGTTTGGTTTATCAATTTATTTGTAGAAGGTTTGCTTAAATTATTGCGCGTGAACATTAATTTTAGCGACAGCACACAAAGTCTCACCATGGATGAGCTACGCAGTATAGTCACTGACGCGGGGCATTTTATGCCCAAGAAAAACCGCACCATTTTGCTGAACTTGTTTGAGCTAGAAAAAATTACCGTAGATGATGTGATGACTGCGCATACGCTAGTAGAAGTGATTAATTTTGATGCTGATATTGAAGACATCATTCAGCGCATTACCAATAGCCACCACACGCGCCTGCCAGTGCGCGAGGGCGATCATGAAGAGATTATTGGCATTATTCATATTCGTAAAGTCATCAACCAAATTCGCATGTATCAGTTAGACGATAATTTAACCAAGGAGGCTTTACGCGAAATTATTGAAGAACCTTATTTTGTACCTGCTGGTACGCCGCTTTACACGCAAATTCAACAGTTTCAAGAAAACCGACAACGTATTGCGCTGGTGGTGGATGAATATGGCGAGTTTAAAGGCTTGGTCACGCTAGAAGATATTTTAGAAGAAGTGATTGGCGATTTCACCACGCAATCGCCAAGCCGCATTGGCAGTTATCGCCAAGAGGCCGATGGCAGTTGGTTAGTCGACGGTAGCAGCACATTGCGCGATTTAAATAAGAAACTTAACTTGAGCTTACCTTTAAATGGTCCGCGTACTTTAAACGGCTTAATCTTAGAACACTTTGAAGATATTCCCGAACCTGGTACCAGTTTTCGAGTAGCCGAACACACCTTAGAAATCATCCAAACTCAGGATAGAATCGTTAAAAGCGTCAAAATATTCCCTTAAAGCATATAAATGAATAGCCCTACTCATATTGGGCTTGAATTTTTTAGTATTCGGCTCAAAATACAAGTAAGTAATAAAATAATTTAAGCAAATGGCAAATACGCATAGCACTGGCGACACCGCACTTAAACCCAGCGCAGTTAAACCAAAACTGCCGGATATGTTCAAAGTGTTGTTGTTAAACGACGATTACACGCCGATGGAATTTGTGGTGGAAACAATTGAACGATTTTTTAACAAAAGCCGTGAACAAGCGACGCAAATTATGCTCAAAGTACATACAGAAGGTGCTGGCGTGTGTGGGGTTTATCCGCAAGACATCGCGGAAACCAAGATGAACCAGGTGTTGATATCTGCAAAAGAAGCGCAGCACCCGTTGCAGTGTGTGGTGGAGCCAGCTTAGTTGGTGGAAGAAGTAAAGATTTTGTTGGTAATTAGTAAAATGTATCAATTTAGGCATATGCCTCTAAAAATCAAAAACGTCTAAGCAAGACAAGGCGAGAAGAAATTTTAGAGCGCGGCATATGGGTTATGTGTAAGCGATTAAAATTGACGAGTAACGCAGTATTGCAACGAAGTTTTTTGATTTTTAGAGGTATATGAAATGATTGCGCAAGAACTAGAAGTTAGTCTCCACATGGCATTTATGGATGCTCGACAAAAGCGCCATGAGCTGATTACGGTTGAACATCTATTATTGGCCATGATTGACAACCCAACTGCGGCGGAAGTGTTACGTGCCTGTGGAGCCAAATTTGAAGTACTACGCACTGAGCTGAACCATTATATTGAAGAACATACACCTACCGTAGGTGGTGAAGAAGAAGTCGACACGCAACCCACATTGGGCTTTCAGCGCGTCATTCAGCGCGCCATGTTGCATGTGCAATCGAGTGGTAAAAAAGAAGTCACAGGTGCAAACGTACTCGTTGCGATTTATGGCGAAAAAGATTCGCACGCTGTGTTCTTTTTGCACCAGCAAGGCATTACGCGTTTAGACGTGGTGAATTTCATCTCGCACGGCGTGGCAAAAATACCGGAAGGTGATGCAAAATCTGAAGGCGTAGAATCTGAAACCGAGACAGAAGCCACGCCAACTGGCGCTTTAGAGCAATTTACGCTTAATTTAAACGCACAAGTAGCGGCAGGGAAAATTGACCCGCTGATTGGCCGTGCGCCAGAGCTAGAACGCGTTATCCAAACTTTATGCCGCCGCCGCAAAAATAATCCGCTATTAGTGGGCGAAGCGGGCGTGGGCAAAACCGCCATTGCCGAAGGCTTGGCCGGCCGCATAGTTGGCAAAGAAATCCCTGAAGTATTAGCCAACGCCACTGTTTACTCACTAGATATGGGCGCATTATTGGCTGGCACCAAATATCGTGGCGACTTTGAGGCACGATTAAAAGCAGTAATGAAACAACTGGCAGAACGCCCTGATGCGATTTTATTTATCGATGAGATACATACGCTTATTGGTGCGGGCGCCGCCAGCGGTGGGACGCTTGACGCTTCTAACTTGCTGAAACCTGCACTCTCAAACGGCACGCTTAAATGTATTGGCGCGACAACATACCAAGAATATCGTGGTATTTTCGAAAAGGACCATGCCCTGTCACGCCGCTTTCAAAAAATTGATGTGGCTGAACCTAGCGTGGCTGAGACCATCGAGATTTTAAAAGGTCTTAAATCGCGCTTTGAAGAACACCATAGCGTGAAATATAGCGCCAGCGCACTTTCTACGGCAGCCGAGCTTTCTGCCAAATACATTAATGACCGTCACTTACCCGATAAGGCGATTGATGTGATTGACGAAGCTGGCGCGGCACAACGTATTTTGCCAAAAAGCAAACAGAAAAAAGTCATTGGCAATAAAGAGATTGAAGACATTATTGCTAAAATAGCGCGTATTCCGCCCAAAAATATTTCTTCCGATGACCGCAGTGCACTTAAGACCTTAGACCGCGATTTGAAAGCAGTGGTATTTGGCCAAGATAAAGCGATAGAAGTGCTGACTAGCGCTGTAAAAATGGCGCGTAGCGGTTTAGGTGGCAACAACAAACCGATTGGTAGCTTCTTATTTAGCGGACCGACTGGCGTCGGTAAAACCGAGGTTGCCAAACAGTTAGCCTACATTATGGGTGTTGAGTTGATTCGTTTTGATATGAGTGAATATATGGAGCGGCATGCCGTTTCGCGCTTAATTGGCGCGCCTCCTGGCTATGTTGGGTTTGAGCAAGGCGGGCTGATGACCGAGGCGATTACTAAACAGCCTTACTCTGTGTTGCTGTTGGACGAAATTGAAAAAGCGCATCCCGATATTTTCAATATTATGTTGCAAGTGATGGACCACGGTACATTAACGGTTAACAATGGTCGCAAGGCAGATTTTAGAAACGTCACCATTATTATGACAACCAATGCGGGTGCCGAGAACATGAACAAATCGAGCATTGGCTTTACCAATGCGAAAGATGCGAGTGACGAAGCGGCGGATATTAAACGATTATTCTCGCCTGAGTTCCGCAACCGTTTGGATGCTACTGTGTCATTTAGCGCATTATCGCAAGACATCATCATTCGCGTGGTAGATAAATTCTTGATGCAGCTAGAAGACCAATTGCATGAGAAAAAAGTGGACGTAACTTTTAGCGACGCGTTAAAAGTGTACCTAGGCAAAAAAGGTTTTGACCCACAAATGGGTGCACGGCCAATGGCACGTTTGATTCAAGATACAATTCGTAAAGCGTTGGCAGACGAACTATTGTTTGGCAAACTGGCTAACGGAGGTAGCGTGCATGTGGATATTGACGACAAAGACGAAGTGAAATTGGTGTTTGACGAAAACTTGCAATCTTCAAAACCAGCCTCACCCAAACCCGAGGCAGAAACTGTATAAACCTGCCCTTCAAATCACTCCCTTCAAATCACCCGACGCAAGTCGGGTTTTTTTTCATAATGTTTTTAAATAAATCAGATTCAATCCAATTGTCTAACCAAGCCTTCAGTTTGGGGTAATCGCTTTGCGCAAACCACGTACTATCCACCGCAGCAAATTGGCGTATAAACGGAAAAATGGCATAATCAGCAAAGCTTGGCGTGCTAGCAAACAAATAAGGTTTTTGTTGCAATAAATTTTCTAGTTGCTGTAAAAACACTTCGCCATTTACCCGGTGCTGTGTTTGCGTTTTACTGGGAAATCGTTCTGGATACTTATAACCATCTAAGTTTTTTTTGAATTCTGTATCATTCAATAAAATCAATGTACATAAAGTAGATGTGCTCGAAATAGATGCCACTGGACTATAACATTCCAGTGCAAGCCTGGAGGCCTCATGGATATTGGCTTGCAGAGCATCGTTTTGACCTCGTGCATGATTAAACGCCCAACACATAATTTCTAAGCTCTCATCAATCACGCTGCCATCAGCTAAAACCAATACTGGCACGGTGCCTTTTGCTGACACTTGTAGCATATGTGCTGGCTTTTCGCGCAATGAAATCTCGCGGATTTCGACTTCAATATTGGCTAGCTTTAGCGCCATTCGCGCACGCATGGCGTATGGGCACCGGCGGTAAGAGTACAGTATAGGTAAGTTCAATTCGATAAACTTCCTAATCCGTCATTCCGACGGGAGTGGCAAAGCCACGAACCACGGAATCCAGAAGTTTTATCCTATGGCTCGACACACTTCATGCACTAGTGCTGGCCCTTGGTAAATCAACCCGCTATAAACCTGCACCAAGCTTGCACCAGCGGCAATTTTCTCAGCTGCGTTTGCACCAGTTAAAATACCACCTACGCCAATAATTGGTAAGGCGCCTTGTAGTTGTTTTGCGAGTTGCTGAATGACGACGGTAGATTGATTTTTGACTGGGCCTCCAGACAAACCACCAGTTTCATCAGCGTTTTGCATGCCTTTTACTGCATCACGGTTCAACGTAGTGTTTGTAGCAATGACGCCATCTATCTGATGTTGTATCAATAAATCAGCAATTTCTATCACTTGTTCTTTTGTTAAATCTGGCGCAATTTTCAGCGTCATCGGCACATATATACCATGCTTTTCGGCGAGCTTTTTTTGTTCAAATTTTAAGCTAGTCAGCAAGCTAGACAAGGCTTCTGCCGCTTGTAAATCACGTAAATTTTTGGTGTTGGGTGACGAAATATTTACCGTAATATAGCTGGCATACGCATATACTTTTTGCATGCAAATCAAGTAATCGTCTACTGCACGCTCATTCGGCGTATCAAAGTTTTTACCAATATTAATTCCCAGCACACCTTTATATTTGGCGGCTTTAACGTTCTCAACTAAACTATCTACGCCCAAATTATTAAAACCAAAGCGGTTAATAATGCCTTGTGCTTCTTTAACACGGAACAATCTGGGCTTAGCGTTACCAGGTTGAGCACGCGGCGTCACCGTGCCAACCTCTACAAAGCCAAAACCTAATGTAGCCATGCCATCTATCACTGCGCCATTTTTATCTAGCCCAGCGGCCAAACCAACTGCATTAGGAAAAGTGAGCCCCATTACTTCGCGTGGTGCACAAATTGGTGCTGTTGGATACAATGCTAGAACACCTGATTTTTCAGCTAACTTTAGACTTTTTAGACTGATGTCATGCGCAAATTCAGCATCGAGTTGAAACAGAAACGGTTTAATAATTTGATATAAATTCATGCGGCTATTTTACGCGAGATAACAACGATTAAAAAATCTCTAACTATTCGATACACGCACGATGAATTTATTTCCACATGCTCTACATTTAAACAACCTGCCATCTTTTGTATTTGCGAGTGGTTGAACACCGCATTGTGGGCACTGCACATCATCCCCTGGATTGATAATTTCCGCATATTTATTCATAGGAAAAGTGTTAGTGGTTAAGAGATTTGTAGATTTTTTATCGAAAAATGTGCCTAGAATAATGAGCAGAATTGCGCCAATTTCAAACAACACATTAATTTTTAAGCCTAAAATAGGCCGATTAATAAAAATATCAAAATGGTGAAAAGAGGCAGCGCGCATTAAAATAAACGCGCAAAGCAATATAATGCCCACCCAAGTTAATTTATTATGCCGCCAAGAGTTTGCCAAAAATAAACGTAAGCTCAGCAGCGCAATTAACATACCCAAGCCTAACGCCGCTATAAATGCAATTTGCACTGATCTTCTATGTTCATACCAACCATTCGCATGTGCATTATCTTTAGCCAATTCAGTCAACCAACTCTGCAAATCCAGCTGCTTGTTAATGCCTAACAACAATAAAAATGCGCCCAAATACAACCAAAATTGATAGTAACCACCGAATTTTTTAGAGGCAATTGCCTTAACGGCACAACGCGCCACCGCCAGCAAATAAAAAGCAACGGTTATCCAGCCAAATATGCTGGCATCACCAATCCCCGCATGCCAGCGACCATTTTCAGTTGCGGGAAATATTAAGGGGCTTTGAATGAATAAGAATAAAAAGAGTATTAGTTTGCTCATGCGCACATTCTAGCGTGAATCATTATTTATGAGGCGAAAACCCTATTTGGTGCAATTCAATTACACCATTGTTTCTCGCAAGGCTCACCATCATTGTTGCCATCCATTGCGACATTAGGGCAGTTTTGTAGAAAAAATTCAGCCTCATTGCAAGACGTCATCTGAGAACAATGTATGCGCCCATCACATTTGTAACTTACTGACAAAGGTGCACTATCAAAGGTATTGTCAGAAATCTCTTGGATAACATTAGGGAGATTATTAGTTAAGCTAAGCTGCTTTTTTTCATAATTTTCATAAGCCTTAGTAAGCAAAAAACCAATTATTAGAACAATAATTATGCTTTTCATACACCTCCAAATTTAGTTTTAAGTGTTTACAACAACACCTTCTCAATCCCGCCATTATTCACTCTCGCCACATATTCCTGCATCCAATTTTCACCTAGGATATGCTTGGCCATTTCCACCACAATATAATCCGCTTCAATACCTGTATCGTCGCCATAGCGCGCCAAACCTTGCAGGCAGCTAGGGCAGGATGTGAGAATTTTAACTTTTTCTTCAGGTTTGCCAACTGTTAGACCCATTTTTTCCATGCCTTTTGCCAACTCCTCCTGCTTGCGGAATTTAACTTGCGTAGCAATATCTGGGCGAGCAGCTGCAAAAGTGCCACTTTCGCCGCAGCAGCGATCATTCAACGCAACTTCTGTCCCCATCAGTTTATTGGTGACTTCAAGCGGTTTGTACGTTTTCATCGGGCTATGGCATGGGTCGTGATACATATAACGTGTACCGGTGATGCCTGACAATTTTTGATCTTTCTCCATTAAGTACTCATGAATATCTAACAACCTGCAACCTGGAAAAATCTTCTCAAACTCGTATTTTTGCAGTTGATCCATACAGGTACCGCAAGACACAATGACGGTTTTAATATCCAGATAATTGAGCGTATTTGCCACACGGTGAAATAACACGCGGTTATCGGTAGTAATCTCTAAACCTTTATCGTGATTACCGCTAGACGTTTGCGGGTAGCCGCAACACAAATAACCAGGTGGTAGCACAGTGATGGCGCCCACCTCATATAACATGGCTTGCGTGGCTAAACCGACGTTAGAAAACAAACGCTCTGAGCCACAACCCGGAAAATAAAATACCGCCTCAGAGTCTTCCGTCACTTTTTGTGGATTGCGAATGACTGGAATCATGCTGTCATCCTCGATGCCCAGCATCGCGCGCGAGGTTTTAGATTGCAGTTTTTTCGGCATGGGCCGATTAATAAAATGAATCACCTGCGCTTTGATTTCCGGCTTACCCACCGTGGCTGGTGGCCTGATTTTATCTTTAAGTAAGCCAAATTTTTTCGCCAACAGGTGCGCAAAGTTTTGCGCCTTGTAGCCAAATTGAATCATGCCAGCGCGTAATAATTTAATGGTTGCTGGGTCTTTAGCATTTAAAAACAGCATGCCCGCCGCGGTGCCAGGATTGAATTTCTTTTTCCCTTGTTCACGTAAAAAGTTGCGCATTTTGATAGAAACATCACCAAAATCAATATCCACAGGACATGGGTTTAAGCATTTATGACAGACCGTACAATGGTCGGCCACGTCGTTAAATTCATCAAAATGCTTGAGTGAAATACCACGACGCGTTTGTTCTTCGTACAAAAATGCTTCAATTAATAGCGACGTACCTAAAATTTTGTTACGCGGAGAATATAAAAGATTTGCACGTGGCACATGAGTCGTGCACACTGGCTTGCATTTTCCACAACGTAAACAATCACTTATATCATCGGCAATTTCACCAATCGCCGATTGCTCCATAATGATAGATTCTTGCTCCAGCAAACCAAAGCTTGGTGTGTAGGCGTTTTCTAAGCCAGAGCCATTGAGTAACTTGCCCTTGTTAAAGTGACCGTTTGGGTCCACTTTATTTTTATAGGCGGTAAAGGTGTCAATGGTGGCTTGGTCTAAATACTCCATTTTGGTGATACCAATACCATGCTCACCAGAAATCACACCATCTAGATTTTTGGCCAGTGCCATCACACGGTCAACCGCAGTGTGCGCATCGTGCATCATCTCGTAATCATCTGAATTGACGGGGATATTGGTATGCACGTTGCCATCGCCGGCATGCATATGTAAGGCAATAAATACGCGGCTTTTAAGCACCGTTTTGTGAATTTCATCACAACGGGTCAATATTTTTTGATACTCGCGGCCTGCAAAAATCTCAGCAATTGGGCGTTTGAGTTCACGTTTCCAAGAGATACGTAAATCGTAAGACTGCACTGCGCGAAACACGTTTTCGTATTGCTTTGCACCTAACTCAGCTGTGTAAATATCCCCTAGAGCACTTACTGGCGCATCTAGGTTATTCAAAACTAAGCCCCAGCGGCTACGTAAATTGCTAATTAAATCAAGTACAACAGCACGTTTTAGCAGCACCGCTTCAGGGTCTGCATTACCATCTTCATCCGCTTGCAGTGGTAAATCCCCTGCAATAAACGTTTGCAAGGCATTGAGCAGCTTCAATTTATTATTAATAGAAAGTTCAATATTAATGCGTTCGATACCATCTGAATAGTCGCCTAAACGTGACAATGGAATCACCACATCTTCGTTGATTTTAAAGGCATTAGTATGTCTAGCAATAGCGGCTGTACGTGCACGGTCGAGCCAGAATTTTTTACGCGCCTCAGCTGATACTGCAATAAAACCTTCGCCATCGCGCGCGTTACACATGCGCACCATGGCAGAGGCTACTTGGCCTACTGCATTCTCGTCGTCAGAGGCAATATCGGCAATCAACACCATTTTTGGACGTTGCTGTCTAGCCGCTTTAGTGGCGTAGCCCACCGCTTTAATATAGCGTTCATCCATGTGCTCTAAGCCAGCCATAATGACGGCTGGCTCTTGCTTGGCAGTGAGGTCTAAATAATCTTTAATCTCTACAATCGCGGGTACTGCGTGGGATACATTGCCAAAAAACTCTAAGGCAATCGTGCGCACATGCTTGGGCATGCGATGCAAAATAAAGGTGGCGCTAGTAATTAAGCCATCGCAACCTTCTTTTTGAATGCCTGGTAAACCGCTTAAAAACTTATCGGTGACGTCTTTACCCAACCCGACTTTGCGAAAGCTAGGCCCAGGAATGCTAATCACTTCAGGTTCACCCAGTTGCGTTTTCATATCTGCGTCAAATCGTGTCAACTTAAAACGTGCGATGGCAATATCGTGAATTTTGCCTAAATTGTGGTCTAGCCGTTCCACCTCTAGCCATTGCGCATCGGGCGTTACCATGCGATACGAGGCTAAATTATCCAGCGCCGTGCCCCATAACACCGCTTTTTTGCCACCCGCATTCACAGCCACGTTACCACCAATGCAGCTTGCATCGGCTGATGTGGGATCGCAGGCAAACTCAAGTCCTGCTTCAGTGGCGGCCTCCATAGCGCGACGTGTGACTACGCCTGCGCCGCACTCAATAGTGGCAACCTGTCTGGCCACTCCGGGTAAAGTACGCATTTGTACGCCAGTGTGCTGATCTAATTTTTCAGTATTAATCACTACAGATAGGGGTGTTAATGGAATAGCGCCACCTGTGTAGCCTGTACCACCGCCACGAGGAATTACGGTTAAACCTAATTCAATACTGGCGCGCACTAGTGCAGCAATTTCAATTTCGGTATCGGGATTCAGCACCACAAATGGATATTCAACGCGCCAATCGGTGGCATCGGTAACGTGGGAGACACGCGCTAAGCCATCAAACTGGATATTATCTTTACGGGTGATTTTGCTGTATTTAGCTAGCGCTTTCTTGCGTAAATCGTAAGTTTGGCGGAAATCATCGGCAAATTTCTCGATGGCTTGTTTGGCAGAAGCCACCAATTTATTGACTTTGTCATTCGCTGCTGCGCCACGCTCATCAATGGCGTGAATGCGGTGATGCAGCGCATCAATCAAGGCTTTGCGACGTTTTGGATTGTCTAGCAAGTCATCTTGCAAATACGGGTTGCGTGAAACCACCCAAATATCGCCCAGCACCTCAAACAGCATGCGCGCGCTGCGGCCTGTTTTGCGCTCAGCGCGCAAGCTATTTAAAATTTCCCAGCTTTGTTCGCCTAAAAATCGTATGACGATTTCGCGATCGGAGAAAGATGTGTAGTTGTAGGGAATTTCACGCAGTCTTGTGACTGGCGCAGGCTCGGTTTGAAGAACTTCGAGAGGTATAGGTGCATTCATAGCGTTGCGTTCATTAGGTGGAATTAAACTCTGCAATAGTTAAAAGTGAATTATATCATGCTGAAAGGTAGGTAATAACAGTGCGCACAGCAAGGTTTTATACCCCAGATTATATGCACCCAATGTGACAAAAAGCGTTAAAATATGTTCATGCTCACACTAAAAAAAATTGGCCTCGCAATTGGTATTTTAGTATTGCTGGCATTTTTGGCTTTTCAGTTCAACAAACGCATGTTCGCGCCTAATGCCAGCTTTGTTACCATTACCGGTAAAACTATCAATATGGCGGATTTAAAAGGTAAGGTGGTGCTGGTGAATTTTTGGGCCACCACATGCAGCACTTGTGTGCACGAAATGCCTGCTTTGGTAGATACTTACAACGCTTACAAAGGCAAAGATTTTGAAATGATTGCCGTGGCCATGGATTACGACCCGCCTGCACAAGTGCTTAATTTCGCCACACATAAAGCATTGCCCTTCCCAGTGATGCACGATGGGTTTAACGATATAGCGAAAATATTTCGCCATAAAGGCCAGACGCCCACCACCTATATTTTTGATAAATCAGGCTACCGCATATTTTACAAAGTGGGTGAATTAAACTTCAAAGATTTGAACAAGCTTTTAGATAAAGAACTTAGCTGATGCTGTGGGTTAAAGCGCTGCATCTTATTTTTGTTATCAGCTGGTTCGCCGGGCTATTTTATTTACCGCGACTGTTTGTTAATCACGCTATGGAAACTAACGATGTAACGCTCGCAAGATTAGCTTTGATGGAATATAAACTGTACCGCTTTATGGCGCCGCTGGCAGTGTTAGCACTCGGTTTTGGGCTATGGTTGTGGCTAGGCTATGGCATCAGCGGTGGCTGGCTGCAGGCCAAGCTGTTATTGGTTGCTAGCTTGGTGGCTTATCACTTGTATTGCGGTAAACTGATGCGCGATTTTAAAGTAGGTAAAAATACCCACAGCCATGTTTGGTATCGCTGGTTTAACGAGGCGCCTGTGTTAATATTGTTTGTGGTGGTTATTTTGGTGGTGGTAAAACCTTTTTAAGGTTGGTTAGCACTATGGATATTTTAAACTCAGGCTTTTTAAACTCAAGTTGGTTGATTAAAATGCTAGAGAAATCTAGCGTAACACCGCGTGGGCGCTTGCTTAATTTATTTGATATTTTAGAAGATTGGCTAGAAGCACCAGTTGTTAGGGAACAATTAGAAAAGGGCTTGTCTGTGCAGGCACCAGAAAAAACCCTGCAAGATTTTCTTACTTTAGAGGCCGCAAAAGCGGGTGCAGCCATGCCCGAAATGTTAGCAAGCCAACTCTATTTTATGGCCATTGCCGCCGCGCAAGAAAAACTACAAGCTAATCATGCACAAAGTTTAAGCCTCTCCTCAAACTTTACTCATGTCACTAATTCAAGTCGTTCCACTAGTTTAAGCCATGCTAAGGTCGCAGCTGCAGCGCTTATTTCTGCGCAAACAAAAAAAGAGTTTCATATTGCAAAACCAACCGTCCACGCCATGGCTGCCAGCTTTGCTGCAGTGTGTGCTATAGCAGGCTGCTTGCTTATATTTAATTTGCAACAGCCTACAACCACTATTGCCGCTACGCAAGTGCCTACTCAAGCAGTGATACCGCAATTGGTAGCAGCCGAGGAAACAGCAGATCCGCATCAAACTGCTGCCTTGATGGCGCAAATTGAACAAATGCGCCACGGTAACTGCCAACTAATTGAGGCGATTCAACTACCTGATAGCCAAAAAGGCATTTACTTGAACATGGTGGTGAACGGGCAAGTTTCTACCAACCCGCAAGAGCAGGCCATCGCGTTTGAATTATTGCGTAGAACACGCTGCAATTACACCCCTATGTTGATGGCTAATTCGACAGGCTAACAATAATTCCAGTTAGTACAAAACTATTGTATAGGTACTATACTGTCTAGTATAATTAATTCATGTCTGCTCTTCGCGAAAAAATATTAAGTACTGCCAGCACCCTGTTTCAAACGCAGGGCATTAACTCGACTGGCGTAGATAATATTGTTGCCGTGGCGGGCACCACCAAAATGACGCTGTATAAGTACTTTCGCAGCAAAGAAATTTTGATTTTAGAAGTACTTGAAAAAAACCAGCAAGACTTTCAAACTTGGTTAGATGAAAAACTCAGCAGCAGCAAAAAACCTGCTGATAAAATTCAGCAGCTGTTTGATTACATTGAAGAATGGGTGAATTCTCCAGCGTTTATTGGCGTCGGATTCATCAAAGCCTCAGCTGAGTTTCCTAACGAAAAAGATCCGATTCACCAACTATCTAGCCAGCAGTCGCGCGAGTTTAGGCAATTTATTAGCAAACTCGCGGCAGAAGCCAGCATTAAAGATGCAGATGGTTTAGCTTTACAGCTTTCACTGTTATTTGAAGGTTCTGTGCAAGCCGAGCAAATGAAACGCGGCTCTGGTGCAGTGAAATATGCCAAAAAAGCGGCCAAAATTCTTATCAATGGCGCTGCTAAAGTTTAACTGCTTAAAATAAGCACTATTAAACAAAATCTCTCTAGTTTAACTATCTTTATTTAGCATGGCTGTAGGCCTTATGGATATTGGCTTGCAGAGCATCATTTTATGCTCGGTACATTTCACTTTTTTAAAGCTGCTATTTTGTCATTTATTTTCGATTGATACACTTGCTATGCAAGCCCGCACTACAAGATAATAACGTTTTCAAATAATTGACATATTATGCACACTCTCATCTGCGGCTCGCTGGCTTTCGACACCATCATGGTGTTTCAAGACCAATTTAAAAACCATATTTTGCCCGATAAAATTCACGCGCTGAGCGTGGCGTTTTATGTGCCTGAAATGCGCCGTGAGTTTGGCGGAACGGCGGGCAACATTGCTTATAATTTACAGCTGCTGGAAGGTAAGCCGTTGATAATGGCTACCGTGGGCGAAGATTTTGCGTCATACGCTAAGCGATTGAATGAAAGCAATTTAAGTACTGTGCATATTAAACAAATTGCCAATAGCTTTACTGCACAGGCATTTATTACTACCGATTTAGATGATAATCAAATTACTGCTTTTCATCCTGGCGCCATGGTGGAATCGCACCAAAATAGTGTGAATGATGCAAAAGATGTCACGCTGGCAATTATTGCCCCCGACGGTCGCGATGGCATGTTTCAACATGCTAAAGAATGTTTTGATGCAGGTATTCCATTCTTGTTTGACCCTGGACAGGGCTTGCCGATGTTTAATGGTGAGGAGTTGCTACATTTTATTGAAATGGCGAGTTACCTAGCAGTGAACGATTATGAATCACAGATCATCCAAGATAAAACAGGTCTGAATCTTGAACAATTGGCCGCCAAAGTAAAGGCACTGATTGTAACGCTAGGTGGGCAAGGCTCCCATATTTACGCCGACGGTCAACGTTATGAGATTGCATGCGTTAAAGCCGATAAGATTGTAGACCCCACTGGCTGCGGCGATGCTTATCGTGCGGGCTTGTTATATGGCATGGCGCAAGGTTGGGATTGGCCGACATGTGGTAGATTGGCGTCTACTATGGGTGCCATTAAAATTGCCAGCCGTGGCGGGCAAAACCATAAACCTAAGCGTGCAGAGATTGAAGCGATTTATACGCAGGCTCTAGTCAACGAAGTTGGGTTGAATGAAATAGTGGCAGCAGAAAAATTGGCATCGTAAAAATTGATAATTGATTGGAGTTAAAAATGAAAGTTTCAAAACTAATGCTGGTTGCATTTATCTCCGTATTTTTAGTGGCATGTGCTAGCTCAAACTCTGGTAGCGTATATAAACGTGACGATGCACGTAAAGTGCAAACCGTTAAAACTGGCGTGGTTGAAAGCGTGCGTACAGTAAAACTTGAAGGCACTAAATCCCCTATTGGTACAGTAGCGGGTGGAGCCATTGGTGGCATTGCAGGCAGCTCAATTGGTGGTGGCCGTGGTAGTGCAATAGCTGCTGTGTTAGGCGCAGTGGTGGGCGGTCTTGCTGGATCTGCTGCTGAAGAAGGTATTACCCGCAAAGACGGCCTTGAAATCACCGTTAAATTAGATGGTGGTGCTATGATTGCGATTGTGCAAGAAGCTGATGAAGCCTTTCAACCTGGCGACAAAGTGCGCATCGTAGAAAACTCGGATACTTCGCGTGTCACACATTAAACGCGTCACCCATTTAACCTTTGTCATCATTTAGTCACCTAAAATTCATTAATTTTTCACGATAGCCACATAACATCTCTGCAAATTACAGGAGAGGTGTTATGCAAAAAAAGCAGTTACTGGCACAAACCAATCAAGCGCCGCACATCGCGCAGCCACTTTCTAAAAACCACCTCTATGTTAGCTTAGCCCGCAACACCAATGAAATTGCAGAGGCGCAGCGTTTACGCTATAAAGTATTTGTGGAAGAAATGGGCGCCCAAATTGCCAGCGCTGCCAATTTAAATACGAGCGGTTTAGATGTTGATGGATTTGACGTTTTTTGCGACCATTTACTTGTGCGCGAAAGTACAACACATCAAGTCATTGGCACCTATCGGATTCTAAGCCCACATAAAGCTAATGAAGCAGGCGGTTATTACTCTGCTGGCGAGTTTGATTTAAGCCGCTTGGCACACCTGTTTAGTAGCATGGCAGAAGTGGGCCGTGCTTGCGTGCATCAAGATTATCGCAACGGCGGCACGATTGCGATGCTTTGGGCTGGGTTGGCAAAATATATGCAAACGCATAATTACGAATACATGATAGGTTGCGGCAGTGTACCCATTCATGATGGTGGCCACATGGCAGCAAGTTTATATCACAAACTTAAAGAGGATTATTTATCACCTACCGAATACCGGGTGTTTCCACATAACCCTTTGCCAATTAATGCGCTGAATCATAGCTTACCTGTGATTTTACCACCATTAATTAAAGGCTATTTACGCCTTGGCGCCTACATTTGTGGCGAGCCCGCGTGGGATGCCTCTTTCAACACAGCGGATATGCTGGTAATGTTACCGTTATCAAACATTAATAGCAGATATGCGGCGCATTTCTTAAAATAATTTGCAAAAAAACCACTTTTTAACTCGTTATTATCGAATATCACGCATTTTTATTCACACCATTGTTGGATTAACATTGGTAGCAGTTGTCTTGCCGCTCATCAGCAAACCCACTAATTATAAACTGATCCAATGGTGGTGCGGCGGCTTGCTACGTGCATTTAATATTAAAGTGTTACTCTACGGCAAGTTGCCGCCACCAGATACTAGCCGTACCATGTTTGTGGCTAATCATATTTCGTGGTCAGATATTCATGCACTTAACAGCGTCATACCACTACGCTTTATCGCAAAATCTGATATCAAAAGCTGGCCTGTGTTTGGCTATTTAGCGAGGAATAGCAATGCCATCTTTATAGACAGGGCAAAACGGCAAGAGGCAGGACGCCTTGTAGAACTCACCAAAGATAGTCTATTAGCGGCTGACAACGTTTGTTTTTTTCCTGAAGGAACGACGTCTGATGGGACTGGCACAGATGGTACTGGCATAAACAGCAATCGCCCACAAGATCCGCCAGTATTAGCCTTTAAGAGCAGCGTATTGCAGGCGGTGATTGACGCGAAGGCACAAATTTGGCCTATAGCGATACGTTATAGTCACCCAGATGGCAGCATCAACACACAAATGGCCTATGCGGGCGACACCACCTTAATTGAATCAATGCAAAACATACTGAATCAAAAAAATCCAACCGTCGACCTGCATTTTTTAACACCCATTCAAGCGAGTGGGGAAAACCGGCGTGATTTAAGCCAAGCGGCTTATGATGCCATAGTTGCTAAGCTCAATAGTTTATAAACTTAGCGAGTTACATCGCGCGGGTCAAAATTTACCTGCGTAATTTCATGGTTTTCTAAACACATCGCCGTTAACTGTCCTCCCCACAAACAGCCCGTATCCAGCGCATGCACATTACTACGCTGGCGTAAACCAAGTGCCGACCAGTGTCCGCAGATAATTTGTGTAGATTGAGATTGCCGATTTGGCACATCAAACCACGCCAGGTAACCTACAGGAATATCTGCCAGCTCACCTTTAAATGCAAACTCCATTTCGCCAGCTGGCGTGCAAATACGCATGCGCGTCATAGCGTTAGTAATAATACGTAACCTATCCATGCCTGCCACATCAGCCTGCCATTGGTTTGGCAAGCCGCCATACATGTTGGTCAAAAAAGTAGGGTATTCATCTGATTGCAACACCGCTTCTACCTCGCGTGCGTAACTTAATGCTTGATCAATCGTCCATTGTGGCAGCAAGCCAGCGTGCACCATCACATAGCCATCTGAAGCATTGTCTTGTTGCGCAATCATGAGTGCCTGATGTCGTAGCCATGTAAACAGTGCCTCGCTGTCAGACGCATCAATACTGGGCTGCAGCGTATCTCCTTTATGTGCTGGCCTTAGGCCATGCACCACCGCAAGTGCGTGTAAATCGTGGTTGCCTAATACAATTTTGAGGGACAATTGATGTTGATAACACCAGCGCAACACTTCCAGTGAGCCACTACCACGATTAATTAAATCGCCTACCAACCATAAAGTGTCATGTTTTGGGTTAAATCGCAGGCACTTTAGCAGCGCCATCAATGCATGATAACAGCCTTGAATATCCCCAATTGCGTAAGTTGCCATAATGGTTTGATTATACTGATTTATTAACTGCAATAAAAAAGCCGCTATATAAGCGGCTTTTTAAGGTCTAAATTTGTAGTTATTTTGCAGTTTTAATAAATTTAAAATCTGCACCTGCGCCATTGGCCATTTCTGCTACTGCACTGGCCACTTCATCATTGGTTAAATCTGCATTACCACCGCGCGCTGGCATGCTGCGGATGCCTTCAATCGCGTGTTTGGTAAGCGTTTCATAACCCAATGCAATACGTGGCGCCCACTGTTCTTTATTACCAATCATGGGCGCATTTAACATGCCTGATACATGACAGGCTGCACACGCAGCTTGTACTATTTCTGCGCCAGTTCTTTCTACACTCGCCACAGTTACTGGCGCCACTTCTACAGTAGCTTCTGGTTTAATGTTTTGCTCTACATTCGCCACAGGCGTAGCCACCTCTTCAACTGGCTTGCCAAAGATAAGCCCTAACACGATTGCTGCAACTAATAATAAGCCAAAAATAATCACCATAGGCTGCAGTGTGCTGGGTGCTTGGTGTTGGTCGTCGTGGTTGCTCATGATGCTTTCCTTAAATAATATCTAACGAATGATTAAAAAATTAGGGTTGAAATTTACATTTGGTCTTAATGTGTTCTTATTATTTCAGCTTCATTAGTGTATCAAAACTGGCAGATCAAAGCGACTTTGCTATAATGCGCATTCTTATTATATTTGCGCCCGTAGCTCAGCTGGATAGAGTGTCGGTTTCCGAAGCCGAAGGTCGTGGGTTCGACTCCCGCCGAGCGCACCAAACAAACGGCTATTAAATTAACGCTTATAAGTAAGCAACATTCAATATTAATTGCAAAACCAATCGTTTAAACCTG
>JANMBK010000188.1:0-7205 GCA_031360365.1 Methylophilaceae bacterium | reverse complement strand
CCCATCTCCGTCAAATCTGGGCTACCGTGAATATAAATATAGCGCTGCATGGTATCTACATTTCCCAACCGATTTTTGCCAAGCTCTTTGCCGCTTAACCATAAAATACGCGTCAAAATCCAATCGCGATTCGGGAATTGCGCCATCAGTTCGGGCGTACAGATTTCACCCGTTGGCCTGCGCCCGACAAATACAGTATTCGCTGCGGCACCTGCGCCAATCTTGGCACGAATAATATGCGCACCCAATGGCGTGCAACCGCTATCTTTGGTGCAACCCACGCCATTAGAAGCGGTAGAAACGCGATATTTGACTTTTGTCGCGCCTTCGTCATCGTAAAGCGTCAAGCTTTGCTGTTTGATAGAAATTTCAATGCGCATGTTATTTTTAATATTTAATTTTTAGTACTTTGATTGCAATATGGGTGTGTTAAATCACAATTATCTAGTGAGCCAACTCCCCCATCTTGGACTCTAGTAACATGGTCATATGAAACGGATCTAATTGGATCTAAATAACCTTGGCAGATAGGGCATTTCAAGGCGCTCTTCAAAGCATTGCGTATAAAAGCCGCACTTTTAGTATTATCGGAAAATTTCTCTGCTGCATTTGAGTCACTGCCTACGAAAACTTTTCCTACTAAACCAGCATGAGCAATAAGACTTTGTTCAGAGAAAGGTTCATCTCTATACAGCTGATTAATTGTTAAATCTAGTATCTCTGTATACTTCTCAATTCTTTTTTTACTAATGATTCGTTGCAGTATTATGGAAATTAAATCTTTGTTTCGTATTAATATATCTTCTAGCCTACTTCTAACTTTTGTAAACTTAACGAAGAAGTGGTCATCATTATTTGATAGTTTTCTAGCAATTAAAGTGACGAATCCCATAAACATTGCAGATGAATGTTGTCCTGATGGTCCGTAAAAATATACTGCGGGATGTAAACCTAAGCTTCCACTATCATTACCCGTAATTCTTTTTGCTAATTTAACTGTTTGCTTCAAACAATTTAATGTTTCTGTTCCGTCAACATCATCGGCTTGAGTCGTTATTGCAGAGGGCTGATTATTGTGAGTATTAGCAGCCATGATGAAATCCATCAAAATTTTCATTCCATTTCTTACGCCTGTAGAGCCTCCAAGAGGTAAGTCAAGAGTTTTAATTGGAGAGTTAATTTCAGGTGAAAACAATATGTCGTGTATTTTTATGGCGTCCTCTTCTATTTTACGTCTTTTTTCTTCCTGAAATAATGACCAATATTTATGCCCCATCCCCGAACGTATTACCGCTCTTGCTGCAATTGCAATTGGTTTTTTTCTATTATGTAACAGCAACTCTTCCAAATCATCTAAAGGCGTACCCTTGGTGTTAATATGAAAAAAGGATCTTTCTGCCTTCTCAGCATTACCGTTTACCCATTGAATTTGAAGCCCTCTTGATGCAACGGTTATTGTTCTAATTTTCTCATTTTCAGTTTGATCACTGGCTGTCATTCTAGACTGAAAATGCTGCCAAGAACCGATAGTTTCCGCTATTAATTTTCTCGTGAGTTTTGCTGCTTTTACTTGTTCGGTAGGTAACGCGTGCCCAAAAAAAGAAATGGAAACAGGGCCGTCTCCATAATCATCCTCAACCCACGCTTTTAGGACACTTAATCTATGTCCGCCATCAATGACGAATATTTCAGTAGACGCTCGCCAAAGAATTACAGAAGGAATCAGATCTCCATTTACATAACATTCAAGTAAAGAGCATACCTGCTCAGGTGTCCAATGATTGGTTTCTCTTTGGAAGTCAGGTTTTCTTAAGTTAGGTGCTAAAAACCCAGTTTGGCCAAAGTCTCTAACAGAAATAGTATCTACTTGGTTAAAGGATGCAGTGAGATTACCATCATCTAAGGCAAAATCCTCACGCTTAATCATTGCATCTAAGTTTACCAACTTGCTTTTGCTAGCCATAAATTAACTTCCTTTTTTATTGAGTCATCCTAATATATTCTAATTAATTGTCCAATCTTCCATCTTTAAGCCTTCAATTTGCTCAAAATGTTTGGTGTTGTGGGTAATTAAAGTTAGGTTTTCAGCAAGCGCGTGGGCAGCAATGAGCGTATCCATATAGCCAATTGGCTTGCCACTCAGTTTTTGCTGGCTGCGCAAATTGGCATAAGGCTGCGCGGCGTGAATCGGCCAAGCCAAGCAAGGCATGACTTCTAAAAAAGCCAACACTGCTTTTTTTAGGCTTATAGCTTCTGGCACCAATGCAAGCCCATATAAAAGCTCTGCGCGGGTAACCACTGAAATCGCAGATTCTTCGCGCAAAATGCTTCGCTCAATTTTTGCAAGTAACTTAGGGGTTTTATGTTTAATGGCATAGCTGCAAATATCAGTATCCAGCAAGTAGCGCAACATTAAAAAATATCTTTAAAGTCTGCGGGCTGGTTATCGCGTGTTTGCATAAAGCTTGCTGGCACCTCTGCCATGCGAATTAAATTAAACACTGCATGCAGTTCTTTTTCTGTTTTTCGTGGGGTAATCGTAATCACGCCTGTTACATCATCTTTTTGCAAGGTAACCTCTTCTGCATCCATGCGAAAAGCTTTGGGCAAACGTAGCGCCTGGCTGTTACCTGCTTTAAATATTTTAGCTGTTACTTGCATCATAATCTCCTTAAATGTAGATACGTTTATGTAGATACATTATCATATTTTTAGTTCAAATGCTATTTATGCGTAACCACTGCCAAGTCATCCCAATTCCCGTCAGGTTTTGGGCTGTAGTTTTTAATATTTTTTTGCATCGCAGCAAACTGGCCTTCATACCAAAGTGGAATATAGGGCAATTGTGCATGTATGCGTTGCGTAGCGGCTGGCCAGTTTTCTTGCGCCAGTAACTCATCCAACTCAACATCGGCAAATCTGCCACGGTTGAGGCCATTCGGCGGAAAATACGCGCTACCAAACGCTTTGGCGTAAATTTCTGGTGTTTTGATGCCTACCCAGGTCAGGCCATACAGCTGAAAATTACCCGCTTTCACATCGGCAAAAAATGTACCCCAATCGAGGCTTTTAATCTCCAACATAAAACCTGCCTGTGCCATTTGTGCTTGCATAATGGTGGCTAGACGTACCCGAAAGGCATCAGTGCTGGTTTTATACACCAGTTTTAGCGGCAGTTTTATGCCAGCTTCAATCAACAATTTTTTGGATAATTGAGGATTGTAATGGTAAGGTGCAAGTTGATTATTGATGTTTGTATAGTGCTCTGGCGGCAAAATGGCACCCGCAATTCGGCTGTTACGCACCATCACTTTGTCGATAATCGCTTGCCTATCAATGGCATGCGCAATGGCTTGCCGTACTTTTAGTTGTTTTAAAATTGGGTCTTGCATATTCAAGCCAAGGTAAGAGTAGTTAGCCCCTAAGCCAGTATCCACATGGATGCTAGAGATACTTTGCAGATGTTTTACTAACTCGGGTGGCAAATCGCCTTGAATCAAATCGATTTCGCCCTTCTTTAATTTAAGCACACGCACCGTTGGGTCTTTCACTTCTTGCAGCGTAATAAGTTGATTATCTAAAGTGCGTTTTAACTTTAAATCGTGTTGCCAACTGACAAATTTTAAAGGTCCAGACCCAACTGGACTGCGCGAAAAATCGTGACCATTATCAATTAAATTTATTGGCAAAATACCGATAATGAGTTTTTCCACTAAATGCGCATCTGCTTGTTTTAATTTAAAAATAAGTGTTTTATCGTCTATGACATTAATCGCATCAATATTGGAAAACTCAGCCACATGTGGCGAATCTTTAAGATTTAATAAAGAATCATAAGTCGCCTTCACATCGTGCGCTGTAAGCGCATCACCGTTGTGAAAAGTGGCTTGTTTTTGCAATGTAAATTTATATTCAAGCGCATTTACAGCATCGCTACTTGATGTATCTCTATTAGCCAATATCCATGCGGGTTTCGATGCAGCATCAAAATCGACCAAAGGCTGATAAATGAGGCGGTTCACCCGCTCTGATGCAGCATCGGTGGCATATCTTGGGTCGAGATTAAGCGGCGCTTGCGCAATGCCAAAACGAATTTCTTGTGTGGACGTAGCGCTTTTTTGGCAGGCAATCAGTAAAGGCAAAGCCAGCAAAAGTGCTGACAAAGATACAAGAGATTTTTTTAACATAAGCGTAATTATATTCTTAATATTATGCGCCATTGAGCTACTATTTCTTAAACATTACGTACAGATTGCACGCGTAGCGTGATAAGTTTATGATGCTTTATATTTTAAATAAGGAGGAGTAAAAAATGACAGGTATTATTCAACTGATTGGCCGCATCATGATGGCACTTATTTTTATTTTAGCGGGCGTTGGCAAAATCACAGACCCCGCTGGCACAGTGGGTTATATGCAATCGGCAGGCTTACCAGGCATATTGTTATGGCCAACCATTGCGCTAGAGTTGCTGGGCGGCATTGCTTTAGTTGTTGGCTACAAAACGCGCTTGGTGGCGTTTACGCTAGCCGCTTTTTGCGTACTTGCCGCAGCCTTGTTTCACAGTAATTTTGCCGACCAAATGCAGATGATTTTATTCTTGAAAAATATTGCTATTGCAGGCGGATTATTGTTATTAGCGGTGGGTGGCAGCACGGCTTACAGCGTAGATAATCGCAGAACAACCACCGATTTTTTTGGCACAAGGCAAGGCTAATTAAATAAGTCTAAATCTTTTCAAACAGCGCAATCGACTCTACATGCGCGGTGTGAGGGAACATATTAATCACTCCTGCCGCGCTTAACTTATAGCCTTTTTCGTTGACTAAAATTCCCGCATCACGCGCCAGCGTGGCGGGGTTGCACGACACGTACACGATTAACTTAGGCGCAGTTTCTGCTGTAAGCGCTTTTACCAACTCAAACGCGCCATCACGCGGCGGATCAATCAGCCACTTATCAAACTTGCCTAACGCAGCTAAACTTTCTTCGGTCATTTTAAATAAATCTGCCACGCCAAAATTGACGTTGCTTATTTTGTTTAACGCCGCGCTCTCATTGGCTCTATCTACCAAATTGCTCAAGCCTTCTAAGCCCAGTACGCTTGCGCCACTGCGCGCTATGGGTAAGGTAAAATTGCCGATGCCGCAGAAAAAATCGGCGATATCTTCACCGACTTTTGGCGCCAATAATTGCATAGCTTTGTGCACCATTTCTTGGTTAATTTGCGGGTTGACTTGGGTGAATTCGTTCGGTTTAAACGGATAATTTAAGTTAAACTCAGGCAGGCTGTATGCCAATGCTGTAGAGGATTCCAGGCCACCTGTAACATAAAAGGGTTTTATGGTATCGGGGCCTTTGGTTTGCGTCCAAACTTGTATATTGTGCGCATCGGCAAAGGTTTTGAATAGCGCTTCATCATTGGTTGTGAGTGCATCCATGATGCGGAAAATTAGTACGATTACTGGCTGGTTATCAACAGCTTCTCCAACCGCCAACTCAATTTGCGGCAATTTATCGCGAATAGAAAGCTGTAAAATCATGTCTTGCAACGGCGCAATCAGTGCCGACACTTCTGGCACCAGCACTTCGCAGCTGTTCATATCCGCCACAAAACGCGTGCCTTTTTCGTTAAAGCCCACCAGCACACGTTCTTTCTTTTGCACATATTTCACGCTCAAGCGCGCCTTGTGGCGATAACCCCAAGTGGGGCCATACAACGGCGGCAGCATGTTTTCCGCCTTCACTTTGCCGATATGCCATAAATCGGCCTCTAACATTTTTTGCTTAGCAGTCACCTGCGCAGTCGCATCCATATGCTGCAATTTGCAACCACCACACAAGCCATAATGCGGGCATTTTGGCGTAACACGTTCACTAGATGCTTGCAGCACCTCGATAGTTTTTGCGACTTCGTAACTAGGTTTTATCTGCTGCGATTGATACATCACCACTTCATTTGGCAGCGCTCCATCAATAAAAATGGTTTTGCCATCCACATGTGCAACGCCACGCCCTTCTTGATCTAGCGACTCAATAGTAGCTTGTAAAATAGGATTATCGGCAGGGTTTTGGTAGGTTCTATTGCGGTTTCTTCTCATGCGCGCATTTTAACGCATAAGGCCTGAATAGATAAGGCGATAAATAGAGTAAATGCTGTAACTCTGCTAAACTGCTCAAAAAATTATCTTAAGCCCTTAAATAAATTAAAGAAAGTGGCATTTATATGAAAGAAATAATCGTTTTGTTCTGTTTAATTTTATCCAGTCACTTTGCGTTGCCCAGTTCAGCATTTGCCGATTTACCAAAAACACGTAGCACACCTAGTGGCATTGCCTTTATGACCGGTGGCATAGGCGAAGAAGAAGTGGCTATCATGAAGCCGCAAGCCAAAAAATTCAGCCTTAATTTGCTATTTTCTGAGGGCAATGTTGGGCGCTGGGTAACCGATATTAATGTAAATATTTATGATGAAGCCAGCAAACTGGTGTTTCGTATTGTCGGTGCCAAAAACGTGCTTTATGTGAATTTACCTGCTGGCACTTACACCATTTTAGCCAATAACAATGGCAATAAATTGCGCCACAAAGTAACGCTAGAACAAGGCGTATATCAAAAAGTGGTGCTTAATTGGAAAGACTTTGTTGATGAAGACATACCGCTAGATGGCGAAGGTAATTGATACTTAATCATTAAGAACCAATACATCATTCAAATCAATGCCCTGTAAGCCAATATCCAAAAGGCTTACAGGGCATCGTTTTTTGCACGGTATATATGTGTGTTATTTTTAAGCTTTCCAAGCCGCTAAAAACTCTGCCCAATGCGGACTTTTACTATCATGTGCGTAAGTACTTAAAGTTTCGCGTACCAGCTTAATTTCGGCTTCGTAAGCAGCTGACGTCAAATGCCCGCGCATCAGTTGAAAACGTAAATAAACCAAATGCGTGTTTGCGACATCGGTTTCACAATAATTGCGAATTTCCTCGATTTTCCCTGCTTTAAATGCGTCCCACACTTTGCTGCCATCCATACCTAATTTACCTGGAAAGCCGCACAACTTAGCCAAATCATCCAACGGCGCATTGGCGCGAGCGTTATATAGCGCCAGCAAATCCATTAAATCCAAATGCCGCGTATGGTAGCGGCTAATGTAATTATTCCACTTAAAATCTTTATCATCTTCGCCTAAATCCCAATATCTA
>JANMBK010000185.1:0-2048 GCA_031360365.1 Methylophilaceae bacterium | reverse complement strand
CGTGGGGTCTAAATTTTTGCTGACTGGTTCTATATAGCAAACAGCCGCTAACTCTTCTAGGCGGTTTGGTGAAAGCCTTGCCACTGGCTCAAACCGCACCAGTGTAGACTTGCTGATTGAGATAGGATCGTTGTTTTCTGCCACTTATAACTCCAAAACTTGCTGATTATGCAGTGCTTTACAATGCTGTGTTTTAGGATTAGCCGCAATTTCTTGCATAATTTTAGCATCCTCACCCGGCTTAAGGTGTGTAATAAATACTTGTGGGGAACTTTGTAAATACGCCAATTGCTGCGCGAGTGTATTCGGGCATAAATGCTTAGAAAGTCTTGCTAATTCAGATTCTGCATTACTAAAAGCGGTTTCTATAATTAAGTATTTTAAATTATTAATCGTATTAACAGCTTGCCAAAAATCTGCACCACCTTCTGTATCCCCTGTAAACACTAAACTATTTGCACCACTGTTAATTTGGTAGCCCACTGCAGGCACCACATGGCTGGCTGGTAAGGCTGTTATTGTTTTATGGTTGATCTGTACCAACTCGCCAAGTTTAATCTCGTTATAAATTAAAAAAGGTAATGCGTTATTAGGTATTTTAGAAAAATCTGGCCAAATCAACCAATTAAAAATGTGTTGTTTTAAAATATCGATGACTTCACTGCTGGCATGCACAGTAACAGGTTTTTCACGCAAGCCCAGCACGGTATCTAGTAAAAGTGGAATAAAGCCAATGTGGTCAATATGCGTGTGCGTGACAAAAATATGGTCGATTTTTAATAAGGCTTCTAGCGATAAATCGCCCACGCCTGTGCCTGCGTCTATTAACACATCGTCGTCTACCAATAAAGCAGTGGTGCGCATATTGCCGCCAATGCCACCGCTGCAGCCTAATACTTTAATCTGCATGCATATCTCTTTTTTTGTTTGTCTTATTTTGCTTCATCATTATTTTGTATCATAACTAAAAATGCCATCCCAATTTTTGGGTGGCGGTGTCAGTCTAAATTGTTTAATGCGCGCTAGATATACATCATAGAGCGGCTTAGGCGTCACTTTATTCAATTGTTTAAATAGCTTTGCAGCCAACTCCCATGCTTGATTTCTGTATAACGTTAACGCTTCGATATATGTCTCCAACTCGCTCAACTGCTCATTACTCACTTGTCCAATTTTACCAATCGGCTCAAAAATCACCACTGGCTTATCTTTGCCTTTAACCCGAACTATATCCAGCTCACGGAATAACATATCTGGCACTTGCGTCTTTACAACCTCACTCACAATAATATCAACCCCATAATTTTTGGTGAGGCCTTCAACGCGCGAGCCCAAATTAACCGCATCACCCATTACCGTATAAGCCATACGAAAACTTGAGCCCATATTGCCCACCACCATATTGCCGCTATTTAAGCCAAAGCCCATTTTAATGGCTGGCCAACCATGCGCCGCAAATTTCTCATTCATCTTGACTGTAGCCGCGTTCATAGCTAGTGCCGCATTTAAAGCTTGTTCCGCATGTTTAGTATCGGGTAAAGGCGCACCCCAAAATGCCATAATCGCATCCCCCATATATTTATCAATGGTGCCCCGATGCTCATGAATGATTTTTGTCATGGGTGTCAAAAATTCATTCATCAACAACGTTAATTGTTTTGGGTCTAACTTTTCAGATATTGAGGTAAAACCACGCACATCTGAAAACAACACCGTCATTTCTCGACTCTCTCCCTTTAGATTAATGACCTCTGGGTTATTTGCCATTTCTTTTACTAGTTCTGGTGGTACATACTGCCCGAAAAGCCTTGTCAATTGGCGCTTACCACGCGATTCTACAAAATAGCCATAGCTCATATTTAATAAGTAAATTAAGCTTATCATCAGCAAGCTTGCTGCCACTGGCAGTACCATATTGGCTAACTGCCAACTGGCAAAATTAATGCCTAACACAACGCCCAAAACAGCCAAAGTGACTAAGGTCGCTCTTAAAGGATTTAAGTGTGGCAACATGAATGTAAGCAATAAACCTGCCAACATGATTAATA
>JANMBK010000161.1:0-7970 GCA_031360365.1 Methylophilaceae bacterium | reverse complement strand
CACTGGCAAGCATTTTGGCCTGCAACAAAACTGGTGGGTAGATAATCGTCGTGATGTTACCGCTGCTACCAATGCTGCGCTTGATTATTTGCAAAAATTACATGGCATGTTTGGCTCGTGGGATCTCGCTTTAGCCGCATACAATGCCGGTGAAGGCACCGTACAGCGCGCAATTGATAAAAATCGCCAACTAGGTTTAGCGACTAATTATCAGAGTTTAAATTTACCGCCAGAAACGCGTAACTACGTGCCTAAACTGCAGGCCATTAAAAACATTGTGACAGACCCTGAAAAGTATGGTTTAACGATTGCGGCCATGCCCAACCGCGCTTATTTTGCGCGAGTGACCACACCAAAACAAATCGATGCCAAATTAGCGGCGCAATTAGCAGAAATTTCATATGAGGAATTTAGTGCGCTCAATCCTAGTTATAACCGGCCTGTGATAACTTCGCAAGGCGAAAAGCACCAACTCTTGTTGCCAGTATGGGCTGCAGAGCGCTTTGCAGATAACTTGGCTAATTACGATAAACCTCTCAGCAACTGGCAAACTTACAGCGCCAAGCGCGGCGAGCGTATGGATAACATCGCGAAAAAATTTGGTACTAATGCCAGCAATCTACGCACAGTGAATGGTTTATCTGTGACAGGAAAATTACGCACTCCACAAACTATGTTGGTGCCAGCTGCATACACTAATACTGGTACCGACTACGATACTGAAACCATAGATGCAAGCGAGCTAGCAAGTAACAATATTGAAACTGTGGAGGATAGCAATGAACCTAAGCCCACTCGCCACGTCATACACAAGGTTAAAAAAGGTGAAACACTCATTGCTTTAGCCGCTAAATATGACACTAATACGCAAACTTTAAGAAAATTAAATGGCTTAAAAAATACAAAAGTTAAAGTTGGACAGACTCTAATGATGAATGAAAGTGGTTTTAAAACTGCTAGCTTTAAATCTACTAAATTAACAACTAAACATAAAAAATACAGTAAACAATATAGTGCAAGCAAAAAAAGTATAAGAAGCAAACATAAGCCTAACAAACATATTCGCGCGCGCTCGCTTATTCGATTAAAATAACAACCATATGACAAATTTAGCATTTCTAAAAAATCAGTTAATGAATAGAAATGCTAAATTTAGTTTCATTGTTGTTTGTTTTTTTCTAAATGGCTGCGGCAACCCCTCCCAAGATACCAGCCCAGAATCACTCGTCAAGCTCAACAAAACTTATCCCAGCCAAACTGGCGGCACTTTGCTAGACGCAACTATTGGCGAACCTTCTGGCCTTATCTATATGGTGGCGGGCGAATCAGCAGCGGGTGCAATTTCCTCTAATATTTTTAATAAACTTCTTAAGTATGATAAAAATTTAGATTTAGAAGGTGAACTGGTTGAAAGCTGGCATGTATCGCAAGACCAAAAGACTATTACTTTTAAGCTAAAACCCAACCTTAAATGGTCCGATGGCAAACCACTCACCAGTGCAGATGTGTTGTGGACCTGGCAAGCTGTGACCGACGAAAAGACCCGTAGTCCTTATGCCTCCGATTTTCAACTGGTTAAAAAAGCGGAAACGCCTGATACACAAACTTTTAGTGTCACATACGAGCAAGCCTATGCGCCCGCACTGGATAGCTGGGCAGGCTTGCAGATTTTGCCAAAACATTTGCTGCAAGGCCAAGATATTCATACCACATCCTTTGCACGGAAGCCTATAGGCAGCAACTATTACAAACTTGATAGTTGGACAAATGGCGAAAATATTAAGCTGTCACGCAATGCGACATCAGTGCTCGGTCCAGCTAAAATTGATAATCTTGTCACGCGCATTATTCCAGATTCATCTGCGCAGTTTTTAGAGCTAATGGCAGACAATATTGATAGCATGTCGCTCGACCCGATTAAGTATGCCCGCATTATCCCTGCGCGACCCGAGCTAAAACAAAAACTAGCGTTATATAAAGAACTTGGCAATAGCTACACTTATATGGGATTCAACCTGAAGCACAAACCTTATGATGATATTCGTGTGCGCAAAGCCATTAACTACGCCATCGATAAACAAGAGATTATTGATGGTGTTTACTTAGGCTTAGGTATTGATATTGCTTCGCCCTATAAACCCGGTACGCGCTGGAGTAACTCTGATCTAAAGCCTTACCCCTACGACCCACAAAAAGCAAAAGATTTATTAAAAGAAGCTGGCTTCACCGATAGTGATGGTGATGGCGTTTTAGAACGGGATGGCAAGCCATTTACCTTTGAAATTCTGACCAATCAAAACAAAGAACGTGAAAAATCTGCCGTATTGATTCAACGCCGCTTAAAAGATGTGGGCATACAAGCCAATGTTCGCGCTATTGAGTGGGCCAGCTTTATTAGCCGCTTTATTAAAACGGGTGATTTCGATGTAGTGATTTTAGGCTGGGGCTTGGGGTTAGATCCTGATCAATTCAATATTTGGCATTCTAGCCAGCAAGCACCAGGGCAATTTAATTTTATTGGTTATAACAACCCGAATATTGATAAACTGCTAGAGCAAGGCCGCACGGAATTAAACCTCGATAAGCGCCAAAAAATTTATCATGAATTCGCCAAAGTGTTATTGGAAGATAGTCCGATTGTTTACTTATCTGCGGGTTATGGCCTAAGTGCTATACACAAACGCGTTAAAGGCATTGACAATCCTGCACCACCAGCTGGCGTGGGCTGGAACAGCTACGATTGGTATATTCCTACTGAATTAAGACGACCTGATATGCAACGCAAGGAAATGACAGCGAACTAACATGCTTAAATATTTAATTAAACGCGTGTTATGGATGATTCCTCTGCTAATTGGAATTAGCTTAATCTCGTTTTTTATTATGCACTTAGCGCCTGGTGACATCACCAACAACGAAGCCTCGTTCAACCCAAAAGCCAGTGAAGAATCGCGCCAAAAACTGCGTGAGCTCTACAACTTAGACAAGCCTGTCATTGTGCAATATGGTTTGTGGTTAAAGCGCATGGGCACATTAGATTTAGGCAACTCATTTGCCAGCCACCAAAAACCTGTGTTTTGGCAAACAAAAGATAAAGACGGCAATGTGACAAAAGGCATGATTCAAGAAGCGTTGCCAATTACCTTGATGATTAATATTTTAGGCTTAATGATTACACTCACTCTGGCGATTCCACTTGGCATCATCGCCGCCAGAAAATATGGGTTTTGGCAAGATAAATCCATTACGCTGTTTAATTTTATCGGCTTTTCTATTCCCAGTTTTTGGCTATCTTTACTGCTGATGTATTGGCTAGGCGTAGTGAATAATTGGCTGCCGATTTCTGGCCTGCACAGTATTAATTACGACTCTTTCGACACTTGGGGCAAAGTCAAAGATAGCTTAAGCCATTTATTTTTACCTGTTGTCGTCCCTTCTGTGACAGGTCTAGCGGGCATTACGCTATTTGTAAAAAACGGCATGCTGGATGTATTTCACCAAGATTACATTACGACCGCTAGGGCAAAAGGCCTGAGTGAGCATGAAGTGGTCTATACACACGCGCTACGGAACGCCCTACTACCGCTTATCACCATTGTCGGCTTATCCATACCAGGCTTAATTGGCGGCTCGGTCATCGCGGAAACTATATTCGCCATCCCAGGTATGGGAAAGCTGTTTTTTGATGCGGTGATGATGCGCGATTTTCCGGTGATAATGGGTATTTTGACTATCGGCTCTGCACTTACTTTAATCGGCAATCTCATTGCAGACCTTGCCTATGCGTGGGCTGACCCGCGTGTGCGCCGTGGCGTGATGCAAGACTAAATAAAAAATGAATGCAAGTTTATGAATAAAACGCTACTGCAAAAAGCCTTGCAAAATCCTTTATCCAAAGCGGGTTTCATCATTATTGTGTTGGTGTTTGTACTCGCCATGTTGGCACCTATTATTGCGCCTTACGACCCCAACGATATCAACGTAAAAGCCATTTTGCTGGCACCTTCATGGCAACACTGGATGGGCACCGATGGTTTAGGCCGCGACATCCTCAGCCGCATGCTGTACGGAGGCCGTATTTCCTTACTAGTAGGCTTGGTGGCAGTTGGCATTGCCACTGCAATTGGCATCGTATTGGGCGCCATCGCTGGATATTATCGCGGTTGGGTCGATACCTTAATCATGCGCTTGGTCGATGTGATGCTATCCATTCCCAGCTTCTTTTTGATTCTCGCAGTGATTGCATTTTTAACACCTTCCATCATCAACGTAATGATAGTGATTGGTCTGACCTCGTGGATGGGCGTGACTAGATTAGTACGTGCAGAATTTTTAAGTCTGAGTGGGCGTGAATTTGTGCTTGCCTCACGCACGCTTGGCGCAAAAGATGCGCGGCTTATTTTTAGCCATTTACTGCCCAATAGCCTCACACCCATCATTGTCAGCTCTGTTTTAGGCGTGGCGGGCGCAGTGCTGATGGAATCTGGCTTGAGCTTTTTAGGACTGGGCGTACAAGCGCCACAAGCCTCATGGGGCAACATTCTTACCGATGGCAAAGACTATATTCAGTTTGCTTGGTGGTTGTCGCTATTCCCTGGTTTGGCGATTTTAATTACCGTATTGGGGTATAATTTACTTGGTGAGGGCTTAAGAGATGCATTAGATCCGCGTAGCGGGTCTAATAAATAATTAAATCTCCTCGTTCCAATTCAAGTAAATAGGAAAAGACTATGGGATTTTTAGCAGGTAAAAAAATATTAATCGCAGGTTTACTCAGCAATCGCAGCATTGCCTATGGTATTGCCAGCGCCATGAAGCGCGAAGGTGCCGAGCTGGCGTTTACCTACCAAATGGAAAAACACTCACAGCGTGTGGCTGATTTAGCGGCAGACTTTGGCTCTAAGATTATTCTGCCGTGCGATGTGGCTGAAGATGCGCAAATTGACGCGCTGTTTCCTGCGCTTGCTAAGCATTGGAATGGCTTAGATGGCCTCGTGCATTCATTAGCCTTCGTGCCAAAAACTGCGCTAGAAGGTGACTACATAGATGCGGTAAATCGCGAATATTTTAGAATCTCGCACGACATCAGCTCATATAGCTTTTCTGCTTTAGCCAAAGCCGCTTACCCAATGATGCAAGGTCGTGGTGGCAGTTTACTGACGCTTTCTTACTTGGGTGCAGAGCGCACCATGCCCAACTACAACGTCATGGGCGTCGCCAAGGCCAGTTTAGAGGCCAATGTGCGTTATTTAGCGCAAAGCCTTGGGCCTAGAGGCATCCGTGTCAATGCGGTGTCTGCAGGCCCTATAAAAACGCTGGCAGCCTCTGGTATTGCCGATTTTGACAAGATGATTGGCTTTAACGAAAAACACGCAGCGCTGCGCCGCAATGTCACCATTGACGAAGTGGGTAATGCGGCAGCGTTTTTATGCAGCGATTTAGCGAGCGGCATTACCGGTGAAATTACTTATGTCGATGGCGGCATGAATATTACTGCTGCAGGTCAGATAGATTGACCGAGAAAAATAGTATGCCACGCAGACTGCATGGACATTGGCTTGCAGAGCATATAAAACGATGTTGATTCTATAATAAAAAAGCCGATATTAAGAATATCGGCTTTTTTATAAGTACTGCTTATTACTGGCTAGACGTTTCCAACAACTTACGATTCACCACCACGTCACTTTTCGCTTTCAGCGATTTGCCGTATGCACTGATGTACTCTGCCGTCATGGCATCTTGCAACTCAGCTTCTGCGGCTTTTTTGGCTTCTTCGTCACTTGATAACGCATTATCAATACGGCTTACTTGCACAATTGAATAGCTATTTTTGCCATTCATAAATCCAACATAACCTGGCAATTTGCTGCCATCAATTTTATAAGCATTATTCATCACAATATCGGTGAAGCCTTGTGCGTTTTTGCGGTCTACCGTCACCGTCGGAATCCACTCTAAATCGTCTGCCGTACCGCCTGCTTTAAGTTTGGCTAGCGCAGCTACACCCTTCGATGTGGCTAATTTTTCTGCCGCTTCCAGCTTAAGTAATGCCTCAATACCACCTTTAACCTCATCATAAGTGCGTGGCGCAGAGGCTTTGTATTCCAACACGCGCGCTGAAACCAAATTATTAGCAGAAACTTCAATAGCTTCTGAATTACGTTTTTCTTTTAGTACTTCGTCAGAAAATACTTGGTTGATTAATTTTTCGCTTTTGAAAAATTTTGCCCCATCTTCACGGCTGAGCCAGCCGCTTTGTTGCAATTGAATATTAAACTTTTCAGCAGCAGGTTTTAAGCTGCCCGATTGTTCGTAAACGGTATTGCTAAAATCTTCAGATAATTCAGCATATTTGGCTTGCGCTTTATTCCAGCTTAATTCGCCTTTAATTTGTGCCTTCATGCTATCAAATGACGTACTTTGACCAGTAATGCCTGTTACTTTAATAATGTGATAGCCAAACTCAGATTCCACGATGTCACTAATTTGATTCACTTTCATGCTAAATGCTGCTTCTTCAAACGGCTTTACCATCGCGCCACGCGCAAAGCTGCCCAAGTCGCCTCCCTTTGTGGCTGAACCTGGATCTTGCGAATGTTTAATGGCTAGCTCTTCAAACAATTTAGGATTTTTCTTCACTTGCGCGAGCAAATCGGTGGCTTTATCTTTAGCCGCTGTCTTTTCTTGCGCAGTAGCGCCTACGCCAAAACCAATTAAAATATGGCTAGCTTGGCGCTGTTCATCGCCTGCAAATTTTTCTGCGTTTTCTTGGTAAAATTGTTTTATTTCGTCATCAGATACCAGTGATTGTGCTACTAAACTCGTGGCAGATAGCAAAGCAAATTCCAATTTGACTTGCTCTGGAGTTTTAAATTTAGCTTTGTGCAACTCGTAGTAGGCCTTTACTTGCTCAGGCGTCACTTTTACTAGCTTAATAAACTCTGCAGTTTTAATGTCGGCCACGCTAATATCGCGCTGTTGATGCGCAAATTTTAACGTTTGTTCTGCCACGCTTTTTGGCACAAACACCAAGTTAGCTATGCCTTCGCGTGCTTGCTGCGTCAACATCTCAGCACGCCGGTCACTCTCAAACCTAGAAGCGGTCAGCTTGTTTTGCTCAAGCGTTTTTTGATACAAATCTTCAGAAAATTTACCGTTTTCTTGAAACTCTGGCATACCCAAAATATGTTGACTCAACTGTTCATCACTAATTTTAAAATTAGCATCGCCAATTTCTTTGTTTACCAAACGGCGTGTAATTAAACCATCTAACACAGATTGCTTCAGCTCATCGCTTTCCAACATGGCGGCATCTACTTTTTGGCCTTGCGATTGCAAGCGATCACGTACCGTGTCTACCGCATTGCTATATTCTTGAATAGAAATTTTATCGCCATTTACCTTAGCTATTGCGACATTGCTGCCCGCATCGTTTAGATAAGAATCAATACCAAATAATGCGAATGGAATGGTAATAAGCGCCAAAATAACTTTAGCCAGCCAGCCTTGGGTGTGTTTTCTAATTGCTTCTAACATGCTTCACTCTCTATGATTTTTTACGATATTTTTCTTAACGCATAATTATATAACAGTTGTAACAAAGCTTCTTGTAGTTGATGGTGATGACATACAATTAGTTCTTACATATTATGCAAACTATTAATTCATCAAAAACTTCTGCTCTGCAGGGTGCATTGATATTGCTTCTCAGAGCATGCCTATTAGCCCATTAAACAATAAAAAAGCGAACCCAAAGGCTCGCTTTTTTAACAATTGGCGGAGTGGACGGGACTCGAACCCGCGACCCCCGGCGTGACAGGCCGGTATTCTAACCAACTGAACTACCACTCCAGTTTTATTACAACTTTATACTACTAAATCACACACTACTCTAAATGACTCAATTTAAAATGAAAGAGCGCTAAAAAATCATAGAGAGTGAAGCATGTTAGAAGCAATTAGAAAAC
>JANMBK010000142.1:0-4366 GCA_031360365.1 Methylophilaceae bacterium | reverse complement strand
TATGCGGCTAAAGCGAGATCCCACGAGCCAAACATGCCATGTAATTTTTGCAAATAATCAAGCGCAGCATTGGTAGCAGCGGTAACATCACGACGATTATCTACCCACCAGTTTTGTTGCAGGCCAAAATGCTTGCCAGTGGCTGGCATAAATTGCCAAATGCCAGAAGCCTTGCTACGCGAGTAAGCTTGCGGATTAAACGCGCTTTCTATCATCGGCAGCAACGCAATTTCTGTTGGCATGCCGCGTTTTTGCACTTCTTCTACAATGTGGAACATATAGCGCTGGCTACGCTCTACCATGCGTTTAATGTAATCTGGACGCGATGCGTACCATTCTTCGTGCGTGGCGGTGTGTGGTGAATTTACATCAGGCAACTCGTAACCATCCTTAATGCGCGCCCACAAATCGTCCTGTGCGCCATTAGTAAGGTTGTTTTCATGTGCGGCATCCATGTCTGCCAACAAATCTTGCATTGGGTCCGCTAATACATCAGGCTCGCTAATATACTCAATTTCTACCCCAGTGGCATTAGTATCAGCTTGAACGCTATATGAATAGAGCAAGCCAGCGGCCAATATCCATGCGCTTGCCAGGGCAGCACTAATATAGTGCTTATTAGCATGCGTAATTATTGCGTGCGCATCACTACCACTTAAGCGATTAATTTTCATTTGCTACTACCTCATAGTGCGAAAGAGCATGGTAGCCACTGAGTATCGCTGCGTCAAGTGAAAGTTATACTTTATAAGTAAATGTTATGTAGATGATTAATAATGATTTCTTAAAGTTCTAATGGCACTAAAAACGGAGAGCGCGTCTGATTTTACTGCGTGGGAATTTTTAATAATGCTGGCTTGATTACAGCGCAAAAAAGGATTGGTGGCCAGTTCTAGTGCGATATTACTAGGCAAGCTTGGTAGCTGTCGTTGTCTTAGCTGTTTTACAGTGCTGGCACGAGCTTGCAAATCTAAATTATCAGGCTCTAAAGTAAGTGCAAATTCAATATTTTTAGTGGTGTATTCATGCGTGCAGAAAACTTTTGTGTTGGCATTTAACATTTTTAAGCGTTCTAGTGATTGATACATTTGTGCCGGCGTGCCTTCAAACAATCGTCCACAACCTGCACCGAATAAGGTGTCGCCACAAAATAAGTATTTATCATTAGAATAAGCAATATGTCCTAGCGTGTGCCCTGGCAGCCACATTACACGAAAACTTTGTGCAATTTCAGGCAAATAGATCTCATCACCATCTGTCAATTTAGTATGCACAAAATCGAACTTTTCGTACTGCGGGGCATACACAGGCACCGCCTGAAAGCCCAATAAATCATGCACGCCGCCAATATGGTCAGCATGATGATGCGTAATTAAAATGGCTGCTAAAGTTAAGTTAAGCTTTTCTAAAGTTGCTATCACCGGCACTGCATCACCTGGGTCAATCACAACCGCGTCACTATTATTATGCAAAAGCCATATATAATTGTCTTCAAACGCAGGGACGGGGATAATGTTGAGCATACGGTTAATGGTAGTTTTGTTTACACGCGAATGCAACTGAAAGAACAAGTGCAACAGGCGCAAACAAATCAAAAAAGCCAACAAGCTTGGTTGGACAGCACACTTGGGCAATATCTGCTAGCGCGAGAGCAAGCGATGTATGACGAAACAGTAGGGGACATTTTCGGCTTTCATGCCATGCAGCTCGGTTTGATGCCGATGGATGCGCTTAAAAACTCGCGTATTCCACATTTGCTGCATGTGGGCAACCGTGATGGTGATGTGAATTGTGAGAGCGACTACTTACCATTTGCCGAGAGTTGTATTGATTTATTGTGCTTGCCGCATGTGTTAGAGTTTAGTCGTAACCCCCATCAAACCTTGCGCGAGGCGGAGCGGGTGTTGGTGCCAGAAGGACATTTAATCATTACAGGCTTTAATCCTATTAGTGCTTGGGGCGTCAAACAAACGCTTTGCAACGATAGTGCATACCCTTGGCATGGCCATTTTTTTACGTTATCACGTATTAAAGATTGGCTGGCTTTGCTGGGTTTGGAGTTTGTCAGTGGTCAAATGAATGGCTATGAGTTACCAATAAATGACGAAAAATGGCTTAAGCGCTTTGCATTTATGGATAAAACAGGCGATAAATGGTGGCCAATGATGGGCGGGTTGTATTTTATTGTGGCTAAAAAGCGCGTGGTGAATATGACACTACTTAAGCCAAACTGGAAACAAAACTCACTTAAATCAAGATTAGCTGTCAGCAACAACCCAAAATCAAAGCCTACACAACAGCAAAATAATACAAAGCCGATTGGAAAAAATAAGCATTGAATACACAAGAAATAATAAAACATGCTGTAGAAATTTATGCAGATGGTGCGTGCAAAGGCAACCCAGGACCGGGCGGCTGGGGCGCCTGGCTGCAATACGATGGCAAAGAAAAGTCCATGCATGGTGGCGAAGCTATTACCACCAACAACCGTATGGAGCTAACCGCGGTCATTCGCGCGCTAGAAGTGTTAAAGCGACCATGTAGTGTTAAAATTTATACCGATTCAGTTTATGTGCAAAAAGGCATGACAGAATGGATAATAAGTTGGAAATTACGTAATTGGCGTACAGCTGATAAAAAACCTGTCAAAAATGACGATTTGTGGAAACTGTTGGATGTGCAAGCTAGCCAACATAAGATTGAATGGATTTGGGTTAAGGGGCACGCAGGAAATATGGGAAATGAAAAAGCAGATGCGCTAGCCAACGAAGGTGTAGCGGCATTTTTATAATAGTTTATTAGTAGATTAAAACTTAGCATGCGACAAATATTTTTAGATACAGAAACCACAGGCTTATACCCAGCGCATGGGCACCGTATTATCGAAATTGCCGCCATTGAAATGGTCAATCGTCGGCCAACCAACAATCACTTCCATGTTTATTTAAATCCTGAGCGTGAGATTGACGCTGCGGCACAAGAGGTGCATGGAATTACACTGGAATTTTTGCAAGATAAGCCTTTTTTTGCAGCAGTTGCGGCGGACATGTTGGATTTTGTGCGCGATGCAGAGTTGATTATACATAACGCACCGTTTGATGTCGGTTTTTTAAATAGCGAGCTTGGTCGGATAGGGCTACTGCCAATTGATACAATATGCGGTAAAATCACTGATACCTTGAAAATGGCGAAAGATGCACGACCAGGCCAGCGCAATAATCTAAATGCGTTGTGTAGTCATTTTGGCATTGATAACTCTCGACGGACATTGCACGGTGCTTTGCTGGACGCAGAGTTGCTAGCAGAAGTCTATATGTCAATGACTCGCGGTCAAGATAGCTTGCTGATAGATTTGGTGCAAACGCAGCAAGCTGCAGTACAAGAGGTAGGTGTTAAACAAGAGCGCGATTTGAAAGTGCTTAAAGCAGATGAAGAAGAACTGGTAGCGCACAAAGATTATATAAAAAGTTTAGCCAAGGCTGGAGCAACTGATTGGTAACTAAGCTTGAATCATTAAGAAAAACATAAGGTTTAAAATGGAAAATTGTATCATCGTCACTGGTGGCGCAGGCTTTATTGGTAGCAACTTTGCTAATGCATGGATCAAGCAAGGTTTGGGCAAGTTGATTAATTTAGATAAGTTAACTTATGCTGGAAATTTAGCCAATTTGGCGGACGTAGAGCAGCACCCAGACCATATTTTTATTCAAGGTGATATTGGTGACAATAGACTAATGGCATCGTTGCTAAAGCAACATCAGCCACGCGCCATTGTTAATTTTGCGGCTGAGAGCCATGTTGATCGTTCTATACATGGCCCAGGTGAGTTTATTCAAACCAATATCGTGGGTACTTTTAACTTGCTCGAAGAGACGCGTGCCTATTGGGGTTGTTTGAATGATATTGATAAAGCCAATTTTAGATTTTTGCATGTATCGACTGATGAAGTTTATGGTTCGCTGAGTAAAACCGATCCTGCCTTCACCGAAACCAAAGCCTATGAGCCGAACAGTCCGTATTCAGCCTCTAAAGCGGCTTCTGATCATTTAGTACGCGCCTATCACCATACTTACGGCATGCCGGTTTTAACCACTAACTGTTCAAATAATTACGGGCCGTATCACTTTCCAGAGAAATTAATTCCCTTGGTGATTCACAATGCATTAAATGGTAAGCCGCTGCCGATTTATGGTAATGGGCAGCAAATACGGGACTGGCTGTATGTTGAAGATCACTGTAGTGCAATACGCCGCGTGTTAGAGGTGGGTAAAGTGGGCGAAGTGTATAACATTGGCGGTTGGAACGAAAAAGCCAATATTGACGTTGTGCATACTCTTTGCGATATTTTAGATAAAGAAAAACCAAA
>JANMBK010000118.1:0-2441 GCA_031360365.1 Methylophilaceae bacterium | reverse complement strand
GTTGGATATGCTACAAGCCATGAACACTGGCCATGAGGGCTCGTTTGCAACGGTGCATGCCAATACCCCAAGAGATGCCATTGCGCGGCTGGAAAATATGGTGTCGATGGCAGGTGCTACTTTGACGATGCTAGCCGTGCGTCAACAAATTGCATCAGCCATTAATATGATTATCCAGGTTTCTAGATTAACAGACGGTACAAGAAAAATAGTCAGCATTCAAGAGGTTACAGGCATGGAAGGCGAAACGATTACCATGCAAGAAATTTTCGGTTTTAAACAAATGGGAGTAGGCGAAAATGGCAAAATAAAAGGCCACTACTATGCTACTGGTTTGGTGCCGCATTTTAATAAACGTTTAAAAGCATTTGGCGTGGGTTTGCCTGAAAGTATGTTTAACCCTGCAGTGCGCTATGAGGTGTAATGGTTAGGATGATTATGGATACCAAATTTATCATATTTATCGTATTTGTTTTTATCGCAGCTTTTTTTGCATTAGAGACCTTTTACTATTGGTGGGCTATGCGTTTTGGGGCAGAATCCACCCGATTAAAAAACCGCATTCAGCAGATTACTGAACACGATTTAGACAGAAGTGCTTATCAAGGCATCCTTAAAAATCGCTATGCAGATAACAAGAATCCGTTCAATCGGTTTTTATTTAAGCTTACGATTACTAAAAAACTAGATGCCTTGCTCTTGCATTCTGGCGAGTTTTGGACAATCGCTAAATTTTTTAAACTGACAGCCTTAAGTGCAATTGTTGCTGGGTTTGTCTGCGTTATTTTAAATTTTAATTTTGCTATTGTACTGATGGTCGCGCTGCTAGCCAGTCTATTACCACTGTTTTATGTATTACGCTCTAAAAAGAAACGTTTAGATAGGTTCGAAGAGCAGTTACCTGAAGCGATTGACACCATTTGCCGCTCGCTAAAAGCTGGTCATGCGTTTAACAGTGCGTTTACTTTAGTGGGGGAGGAGTTAGCTGACCCGATTGCCACTGAGTTCAGAATAACCATGGAAGAAAATAACTTAGGCGTTAATATCAATGAGGCGATGCAAAACCTTGCGGAGAGGGTGCCACTTACTGACTTGAAGTTTTTTGTGGTTGCTGTGCTAATACAAAGAGAAACGGGTGGTAACTTAGCCGAAATTTTGGGCAATATCAGCAATATCATTCGTGAGAGATTCAAATTAAACCGCCAAATCGGCGTGATGACAGCAGAGGGTAGGCTATCTGCCAAGATATTGGGCGCAATGCCAATTATTATGCTGGGGTTAATGGCGACGCTAAACCCGACATACGGACCCTTAATGTTTAATAGCCCTACGGGAATATATACGTTGAAAATAGGTGCAGTGATGATGTTGTTAGGGTTTGTTTGGATGCGTAGCATTATTAATATCAAAATGTAGGTAATTTAAAATGACCACACAAGAGATACTATTTTTAATACTTGTATTTATCGCAGTATTTTCATTACTGTCACTGATTATATATAAGCTAAATATTGACCCTGCGCGAAAAAGAGCAAGTAGTTTTTCGATGGGTAATCAGTCTAATACTGGCAGCTCGGAATTCATCAGTACATTAGTGAGAGTGATTGACCCTATTAGTAGATTGGCATTGCCAAGTGAAGGTTGGGATAAATCGCCATTGCAATTAAAATTTGTTAATGCAGGTTGGCGAACTACCGACGCACCGAAACTTTATTTTGGAATAAAGTCAATATTAACCATTAGCTTCCCGATAATTGCCTACTTTTTTTTAGATAAATCGATACAAGCTGAAAATGCCTCTGGCACATTATTCATATTAATTTTATTTGCTGCACTTGGTTATTATCTGCCGAATATTGTTTTGTCTAAGATTGTTAAAAAACGCCAACAAGAAATTGTAGAAACTTTGCCAGATGCAACGGATTTACTAATTATATGCATGGAAGCAGGTTTAAGTTTTGACCAAGCACTGGCTAAAGTGGCCTCTGAAATTAAACTTAAATCTGAAGTGTTGAGCCAAGAGCTAGAGTTATTGCTGATGGAGGTGCGTTCAGGATTTACCAGAGAGCGTGCATTAAGAAATTTAGCGCTGCGAACCGGCGTAGAAGAAATTGATGGTTTAGCCACCATGGTGATTCAATCGGAACGCTTTGGCACTAGCATTGGTGACGCGTTACGCATACATGCAGAGACTGCGCGAACTAAACGTAGGCAAAAAGCAGAAGAAACTGCCTCTAAAATCGCGCTAAAACTGTTATTTCCGCTACTGTTCTTCTTAATGCCTGCCATATTTATTGTGCTTTTGACACCGGCTTTGATGCAACTGAAAGCAGCTTTCTCAAACTACAAAGTTTTTTATTTAAAGGTGAATATCATGAAAACTAATTCTAAGTTATTAATGTGTTTGTTAACATCTAGTTGTTTGGTTAGCTGTACATCAC
>JANMBK010000126.1:0-5333 GCA_031360365.1 Methylophilaceae bacterium | reverse complement strand
ATTCCCTCTCCCTTGATGGGATTAGCAATGACTTGGCTGATATTGCTTGTCAGCCTAGTCAGGTGCTTAGTTGTTCTACCAGAGGGTTAGGGAGAGGGTGATTTTTTAAAGAAAAAAATGACACACAAAAACATTCGCTTTGCAAAATCACTTCGCACTAACCAAACAGACGCTGAAGTTAAGGTTTGGCAAGCTTTACGGGCAGGCAGATTAATGCATTACAAGTTTAAACGGCAAGTGCCATTAGTCGATTTTATTGTAGATTTTGTGTGTTTTGAGAAAAAGTTGATTGTTGAAATTGATGGTGGACAGCACATGGGAAGCAATGAAGATATGTTGCGTGACGCTAACTTGGTTAGAATGGGCTTTCGAGTGCTAAGATTTTGGAATAATGACGTGATACAAAATTTGGATGGTGTTTTAATCATGATATTGCAACAGTTACAAGCGGCTACCCCTCTCCCCAACTTTCT
The DNA here is from genome assembly GCA_031360365.1 of Methylophilaceae bacterium. Lineage (GTDB taxonomy): Bacteria > Pseudomonadota > Gammaproteobacteria > Burkholderiales > Methylophilaceae > Methylotenera_A. The sequence goes on along the minus strand of JANMBK010000126.1, from coordinate 4,860 downwards.
CCCATAAGGGGGAGAGGGGGCTACAAAGAAATGACAGTTCGCATTCAAACCGAAGATTTTGACCTAGGCCAGGAGCTAACATCCATGCGCCTTGCAGGACATGCCAATAAAGAAGCTGCTAAGAAAAAGAATATTGGCGCATTAGTAAGCTTTGTCGGACAGGTCCGTGAATTTGAAAGTATGGCAATGAGCGATGACGACAGCATCAACACACTGACGCTGGAACATTACCCAGCCATGACCGAAAAAGCGCTTTTAAATATAGAACATGAAGCTAAAACGCGCTGGGATATTATGGACAGCTTGATTATTCACCGTGTCGGCATACTGAAACCGCAAGACCAGATTGTGTTGGTAGCGGTGACCAGCGCGCATCGCGGCGAGGCATTTAAAGCTTGCGAATTTATCATGGATTATTTAAAAACCAGTGCGCCATTTTGGAAAAAAGAAACCACCAGCCAAGGTGAGCGCTGGGTAGAGGCAAAATTAACTGATGCCGCCGCCAAGGCGCGCTGGAAGTAGTACACAAGAAAAAATAAAATAAAAGTAACAATCAAAGAAAACTTTAAGCTAAAAACACTATGCAAATACTAAACGCCAATCAACTCAATGCCGAAATACAGTTAAACGATTTTAAGTTTAACTCAACAGAGGAGCTGTTGAACGACAGCAAGGCCGACAAAGGCAGTAGCCATGCTTGGGTGGCGCAAACGCAGGCAAAAAAAGCTGCTTTGTTTGGGCTTAAGATTCCACAGCCGAGTTTTAATATTTTGGTGCTGGGTGAGCAAGGCAGCGGCCGCACCTCGCTGATGCAAAGCGCCATGCATGATGTAGCGAAAAATAGCACACTGGATGCGTGCGATTTAGTGGCACTTTGTAACTTCGAGCAAACGCAGCAGCCAACATTGGCTAAATTACCAGCGGGTTTTGGCAATAAACTGTGTACTGAGATGGATAGTTTTGCCCGTGCGTTAATGGTTGAAATGCCTAAGTTTGTAGCTGCTGGCAACGCAGAGAGCATGTTGACAACAGCACAAGCTTGGCTTAATAGTTCAATCAGCAATTTAGAGAGCAGTTTTGCCCCGTGCATGCCCGCGCTAGGTGACTATTTTAAATTAGTACAACAAGAGTGTTTGGCCTACTTAAACGCTTGGCAGCAAACTAGCACGGATGCGGAAAGTAATTTAGACGGGCTGATTAACGAGACATTTTTTGCGCGCTTTCGCATAAATGTGTTGGCGACAAATAGCGAAGCGCACTGCCAGCCAGTTATTTACGATAATGATCCGAGCTTGGTTTCTTTATTTGGCGGGCTTGATGGAGCGGCAGAGAGCGCCACACCTGAGTTTTTGCGCTTGCGCGCAGGCAATTTACATAAAGCCGATGGCGGCATGTTGCTGTTACATTTGCGTGATTTGTTAAGCGACGAGAGTAACGGCGCAGCGATGATTGAAAAGTTACACCGTTTTTTGCGCAATGGCACCTTGCAAATAGAAGATGTTGGGGGTAGCACACAAAATGTCAGCAGCGTACTCAGTAACACACTCATTCCCCTGCAAGTTAAGCTGGTATTGATTGCTACACGCGAAGATTTTTACGATTGCCTTGACCAAAACCCAGTTTTTTTTGATTATTTCCCCATTAAAGTAGAGTTTGCCGAGCGCATTTTGGCCAATGCTGAAAACTATGCTGCCATTGCAGGTTTTGTGGCGCAAAAGTGCGCACAACATCAAATTGCGCATTTTAATCGTGAAGCAGTGGCTGCCTTAATTGGCGCGCTGCTACGGTTAGAGGAAGACCAAACCCGCTTGAGTACCAATTTTGCATTTTTAGAGCGCCTGATGCTTGAAAGCGCGGCCTTTGCGGGCAAGGTAAACTTGATTACGGCAGCGCATGTGCAAGCGGCGATTCAAGAGAAATCAACACGAAACCGTTATTTTGAAGAACAAATTCGTGATTCGATTATCGACAATGAGCTGCTGATTCAAGTGCAGGGTGAGGTGGTGGGACAGGTGAATGGTCTAACGCATATTGAGCTGGGTGACGCCAGTTTTGGTTCGCCGATTCGTATTACGGCGCGTTGTTACCCAGGCGCTAAGGGCGTGATTAATATAGACCGCGAAGTGAATATGAGCGGGCCTAACCACGACAAAGGCATTTTTATTTTACAAAACTGGCTTAGTGCTAGCTTTAGCCATTTAGCGCCATTAAGTTTAAATGCATCGCTAGTGTTTGAGCAAGAGTACAATGGGGTTGAAGGCGACTCTGCCAGCTGTGCAGAGCTATTTGCGCTGTTATCCAGCATGGCCAATTTGCCCATTCAACAAGGCATAGCTGTCACTGGTGCGCTGAACCAGTTTGGTGAAGTGATGCCGATTGGTGGCGTCAACGAGAAAATTGAAGGTTACTTTAGGGTGTGTCTTGCCTTAGGTTTAAATGGCAAACAAGGCGTGCTTATTCCCAAGCGTAATCAGCGTCATTTGTTATTAGATAGTGCAGTGGTCGACGCAGTAAAAGCTGGCAATTTCCACATTATTGCTATCGACCATGTGTTAGAAGGCATTGCTTATTTAACCCAGCAAACTGCGGAATCTGTGATGAATAAAGCTGAGGCTACGCTGGCGGCTTTTCGCAAGACGCTAGAGAGCAATCAAGCTAAAAAAAGCTAAACTGTGGCGGATGCTGACAATAAATGCAGATTAGATAAATGGCTATGGGCAGCGCGTTTCTTTAAAACACGCAGTTTGGCTGCCGATGCTGTGGATGGAGGAAAGGTAAGGGTGGATGGTGACCGCGCCAAACCCGCCAAAGAAGTTAAAATCAGTATGTTAATCACTATTCGCAATAAAGATGTTGAAGTTGAATGTGAAGTAACAGGTTTAAGCAATATCCGCCGCGGAGCGCCAGACGCAGCTTTGTTGTATAGCGAGACGACAGCCAGCCAAAAAAAACGTGAACACGCCAAAGTGACGCGAGTAGCCGATCATGCCGTGCGTGAGCGCGGGTTAGGTCGGCCAACCAAACGCCAAGCGCGCGAGATTAAAAAATTTACCGGAATTGGCTAATTAATACTTGCGTGTGGTGAATAAATATTGCTAAACTGCGTTCAACGATTGAACGGTAAATATTAAAAGCACAATTTAGCCAATGCTAACTGACGAATATCGCTACAAAATTTTTAAAATACTGGAAGCTAACCCCGAGATTAGCCAACGCGATTTGGCGCGTGAACTAGGCATTAGCTTAGGCCGCGTTAATTTTTGCTTAAAAGCTTTAATTGAAAAAGGTTTGCTAAAAGCCACTAATTTTAGAAATAGTAAAAATAAATTGGCGTATATGTATTTTTTAACACCAAGTGGGATAGAAGAAAAATCGGCGATTACCGCCCAATTTTTAAAAATAAAAATGCAAGAATACGCTGATTTAGAAACTGAAATTGATCAGCTTCGGCGCGAGGCGATTCAAACTAATAAACAGCAATTGAATCTTGGTTTAACGCGACAAGAGGTGCAAACGTGATACTTACTCAGGCAAATCGCTATGCCATCATCCTTTGTGGCGGCTCAGGTACAAGGCTGTGGCCGCTATCTCGTACGCTTAGGCCCAAGCAGCTGCTCGCCTTAAATGGCGAACAAACTTTGTTGCAACAAACGGCAGTGCGCTTGCTTGCGCATGTCGATGCTGTTAATTTATTCACCGTTACGCACGAAGACCACAAATTTGAAGTAAAAGGTCAGTTAGCGGAAGTTGCGCCAGAGGCCATTGCGAACGTGCTAGCCGAACCGTGCGCAAGAAATACATTGCCTGCGATTGCATGGGCTGTCAATCAAATCCACTTGAAAGATCCACGCGCAATGATTGGTGTGTTTGCATCAGATCACGCCATTGATAACAACCTAGCGTTTTTAGATGCTTGGCAAACGGCTGAATTAGCAGCACAAGACGATTATTTAGTGTTGCTGGGCATAAAGCCGCACGAACCCGCAACTGGTTATGGCTATATTAAACCAAGTGTAAAACTGGAATATAAAGGTGCGCTACCAACTCATCAAGTTGCACAATTTGTCGAAAAGCCGAATGCTGAAAAAGCGGCCGAGTTTGTAAAAGCAGGCTATTTGTGGAATAGCGGCATGTTTGTGTTTAAAGCCAGTGCTTTTATGAAGATGTTGCAGCAATTTCAGCCTGAAATGGCGGAGCAGATTAATAGCATGACAGCTGAAAATTTTGCACGGACCTACGAGAATTTTCACAGTATTTCGATGGATTATGGATTAGCCGAGAAAGCAGATAAAGTTGCTGTCGTGCCTGTGGACATGGCGTGGAGCGACCTGGGCAGCTGGGACTCTATCTACCAAAAACATGCAAAAGATGCAGATAACAATGTTATGCACGGTGAAGTTTTTGCGCAAGATACAACTAATAGTCTTTTGTGGAGCCAAACTAGCCTGCTAGCTACGGCTGGCTTAGATAACATGGTGGTGATTCAAACCGCTGATGCAACATTGATATGCGATAGAAACCGCACAGAAGAAATTAAAACCTTAGTTGCGCGGGTAAAGGCGCACAAACCAGCACTTACCGAAATTCACCAAACTGCACACCGCCCATGGGGCACTTACACCGTGCTGGAAGAAGGCGCAAACTTTAAAATCAAACGTATAGTGGTGAGTCCTGGCGCAAAATTATCGATGCAAATGCACAAGCACCGCTCAGAACATTGGGTAGTGGTTTCTGGTGAAGCAACCATTACCAATGGTGATATGGAATTTACCTTACAAGCCAATCAATCAACCTATATTCCCAAGACGCATCGCCACCGTTTAGCCAATAATGGGTGCGAGCCATTAGCCATAATAGAAG
>JANMBK010000034.1:0-2902 GCA_031360365.1 Methylophilaceae bacterium | reverse complement strand
ATTATATGCGTGTATTCTGATGAGCGAACGCTAATGCCAATTGAAGTTTGCGCATTAGAAAGAAATAATGACATGGTTGATGATGCTCTGGAAGCCAATACCAGAGCGGCTGCAGGCGATGCTGAAAATCCTCGTGCTATTACTGGGCTTAATTGTGCCGGTTATGGTTCCAGCGTTTGCGTCACCGCGCCGATGGGTTTTACGCTGGCAGCTTTGGCAATAAATCTAATGATTGCTTGAACCTCAAGCGTTATAAACAGTCATTATTTTCGTGACAAAACTTACAACTATTTCAGCAACATTTAAAGGCAATAAAAGTAACTTACCCAGCAAAATTTGCGTGGTGTGCCAACGTGAAATGACTTGGCGCAAAGCATGGGCAAAAAATTGGGAACAAGTTAAATATTGCAGTGACGCATGCCGCAAGAAAGCTAAGTAACTTGACCCGCAATTTAATCCTCATCCTTGGCGACCAACTCAATTTAGACAACCCTGCTTTAGAAGGCTTTGATGCGGCGCAAGACCAACTTTTGATGGTAGAAGCGCCACACGAATCTACACAGGTATGGAGCCATAAAGCACGCATTGTATTATTTTTATCGGCTATGCGGCATTTTTATGCCTGCCTTGCAAGCCAATATCCATGCAGCCTGCAGGACGCCTATTTAAAGCTCGGCGAGCATGAATTTGCCACTTTAAAAGATGCTTGGACGCACTCTATAGAAACTCTACAGCCACAAAAAGTGATTGTTTGCGAGCCGGGCGAATATCGACTAGAGCAAGATTTGATTGCGCTATGCAGAGAAATTAACATCCAATTAGTGATTCGCGATGACACGCACTTTATGTGCAGTAAAGCGGATTTTAAGCATTGGTCTGCGGGTGGCAAGCAATTACGTATGGAGTTTTTTTATCGCAAAATGCGGCAAAAATATAATGTGCTGATGCAAGGTAGAGAGCCAGAAGGGGGCGCTTGGAATTATGATGCAAGCAACCGTAAAGCGTTTGGCAAAGCTGGCCCAATAAACGTACCTGCTGCGCCGCAAATCAGTATTGATGCAATTACCCAAACAGTCATAGATGATGTTGAAAAATACTTTCCCAATCATCCAGGTTCACTAAAGCATTTTATTTGGCCAGTTACGCGAGAGCAAGCGTTGCAGTTTTTAGATGATTTTATCGAGAATAAGTTAGCCGGTTTTGGAGACCACCAAGATGCTATGTGGTTTAACGATAACAAAAGCCAAAGTCCATATTTATGGCATTCGGTATTATCAACATCGCTCAATTTAAAGTTACTCAATCCACGCGAGGTAATTGCAGCTGCAGTTATTGCCTATAAAAATAAGCAATTACAGCCTAATGCTTTACCTTTGGCCAGTGTTGAGGGCTTCATCCGGCAAATTCTCGGCTGGCGCGAGTTTATTCGCGGCGTATATTGGCTAGATATGCCACAAATGGCGGAGGCGAATCATTACCAGCATATGCGCCAGCTACCGCGCTGGTATTGGTCTGCAGACACGCAGATGAACTGCATGAAGCAAACCATCAATGACACCATGCAACATGGTTATGCGCATCACATTCAACGCCTGATGGTGACGGGCATGTTTGGCGTGCTGGCAGAAATTGACCCAAAAGAAATGGCGGCGTGGTATTTGGCAGTGTATGTCGATGCGGTGGAATGGGTGGAGCTGCCGAATGTGGCGGGCATGGCGCTATATGCTAACGGCGGGCGCTTTACCAGCAAGCCCTATGTGGCCAGCGGGGCGTATATTAATCGCATGAGTAATTACTGCAAAAGCTGCAAATATAAACCCGAAGTGAAAACTGGCCATGAAGCTTGCCCAACCACTACACTTTATTGGAATTTTTTAATCAAACATTACGATACGTTTGCATGCAACCCGCGCACCGCATTAATGGCAAAAAATGTGGAGCGCTTTAGCGCGGAAGAAGTGGTGGCGATTCAAGCGCAATCTGTGAAACTATTGAATCAATTGGAAGAAATATAATCAGTTGGAAAAAATATAAAGTGCTGAAAATATAAAGTTCAGTTAGGCGCATATTATTTTTGAATCTAATTTGATATTTCACATAACTGTCATAATTAAGCTTAAAAAATGTCATACCATATTGCAAAATGTCATTAACCAATTATCAGTTGCTTGATCGCGATTTAAGCATTCTCAGTTTTAACCAGCGTGTGCTTTCCTTAGCGCAGCGCGAAGATTATCCGTTGCTAGAACGATTAAAGTATTTGTGTATTGTGGCTTCTAATTTAGATGAGTTTTTTGAAGTGCGTATGGATGCTCAGTTAGATGCGATGCGGGCTGGCACCAAAAAAGGCGCAGTCACTCAGACTACTTATCGCGAAGTTTCTAGCCAGGCGCATGCCATGGTCAGTCGGCAGTATGCTATTTTTAATGATGAGTTAATGCCGGCTTTAAAAGCTGCTGGCCTTAACATATTGGCTAGTGGCGAGCGAACTGAGTCTCATAAAAAATGGGTAGAGAATTACTTTCGCGCGAATGTAAAACCTTTGTTGCTGCCCATTGCGCTAGATTTGACGCACCCATTTCCGTTAGTGGCCAGCAAGGCGCTGCATTTTATAGTTGAGCTTGCACCCGATCAATCAGGCTTGCCAACGGTGAGTATTGTGCGTGTGCCACGCGCATTGCCGCGCGTGATTGCTTTGCCTAATGGCCATACGCAAAATTTTGTGACGTTGACCAGTATTATTGGCGCGCATTTAGCCAGTTTTTTTACTGGCCGTAAAATACTGAGCTTTTCACAATTTAGAGTCACCCGACACTCAGATTTGGCCTTAGACGAAGATGACATGAGCGATTTGCCAAGCGCACTGCGCCACGAATTAGCGCAACGCCCTTACAGTGAAGCG
>JANMBK010000033.1:0-5759 GCA_031360365.1 Methylophilaceae bacterium | reverse complement strand
AGCTGATTTTCATATTGTGGACGAGTTTACAACGAGTGAACGTGGCGATGGCGGCTTTGGCAGTACTGGTAAGCACTAATAATGTATAGATTAAATGTGCAAAAACGCTGAAAAATCTTATATTTAGCGTGAATAAACCTTGAACCAAACCAAGGTTTCGTAATATAATTGCGCTCTTTCGTAAAAAGCAAGACACTGGAGTTGTTATGGCACGTGTATGTATGGTAACTGGCAAAAAGCCAATGGTGGGCAACAATGTTTCTCACGCACAAAACAAAACAAGGCGCCGTTTTTTACCTAATTTACAAAACCGTAAATTTTGGGTAGAAAGCGAAAATCGTTGGGTAAGTATGCGCATTACCAATAATGCCTTACGTACTATCGACAAAAATGGTATTGATGCTGTGCTTGCAGATATGCGCGCAGCAGGCCAAAAAATCTAAGCATATTTAAGGTACGCTGAATAATTTCAGCTAGTTAAGGAAAATATAATGCGTGAAAAAATTAAATTAGAATCCAGTGCCGGTACAGGTCATTTTTATACCACCACTAAAAACAAACGTACTATGCCAGAAAAGATGGAAATCAAAAAATTTGATCCAGTTGTGCGTAAGCACGTGATTTACAAAGAAACCAAATTAAAATAAATTAAAGTTTGTATTTAAAAAGCCAGCAAAGTTGCTGGCTTTTTTATTGCCATAAATATACTATTTAGCTGCAGGTTTTACAAATTGAATTTGATGCTGTTTAAAGGCTTTCCAAATATCTATATAAATGGCGGAGCGTAAACCACCTACACCATTTTCCGGATCAGCTACCCACACCGTCAATAGCAGCTCAACGCCATGCTCGCCAAAACTGTTTACTTGTGCCTCTGGTGCTGGCGTTGTTAACGCACGCTGTTGTTTACTTGCAATTTCTTCTGCTAAGGCAATCGCATGCTCAAGATTGCTATCAAACGCGATTGTAAACTGCAATTGCACGCGCTCAGTATGCGATGTGAGCGAATGATTGACCACTGCCATGGTAATTAGCGATTCATTTGGAATAATCACATGTGTGTCGTCGTGTTTGGCCAGCACCATATAGCGCGAACGCATATCGCGCACCACACCATAATGTTTATCGACCGAGACGACATCACCAATTTGCATTGATTTATCAAGCAAGATAATAAATCCACTGACATAATTACTGGCGATACGCTGCAAACCAAAACCCAAACCAACGCCCAGTGCCCCGCCAAATACTGAAAGCAGGGTAATATCCAAACCAACAGCAGACAAGGCCACCAAGGTCGCAATAAATAGCAACACGATGCGAATAAGTTTGCCTAGCACAACACGTAAATTGACATTCACCTGCTCGGCGCGCATCAATTTATTTTCTATTAAGCGGCTCAACCATAAAGCAATAAAAATAGTCACAAGCACGGTAAGCAACGCCTGCAATACCAACAGCAAATTCACTGGATTTTTGCCTATATTGAATTGCATGTCGGCTAAGCCTTGAATAATCTGTGGTAACACGCCCGTTAAATGCAGTGCCAACACACCCCACACACTCCAGCCAATGATGCTTTCAAGTGTTTTAAGCCAACCACCAGGCGAAAATAAATAACGTAATAAATACACGATTAAACGAATAGCTGCCATGGCGAGAAACAACCGGCTGGCCAGCTGCAATAAGCTTGTATGTTGCCAGCCAGAGAGCACCCATTGGCTGACTAATATAAATACTAGTGTTGAAAGTGGAAATAAGGTGCGGTTAATACTGCCTATGGCGACTTTCCAATGCTCTGGTGCACGTAACATCACGTAGTTGCGCAAGGCACCGTTAATTAACCATGCAGTGGTGACGGCAGCCACAATAATGGCGAATTGCCACATAATCACAGGGGTTTTAATATCGGCTTGTATTTCCTGCCAAATGAGCTGAATTTCTGCGTTCATATTGAGTGAGGTCTAGATTAAGAAAATTGTGGCTAAGCCCAAAAATATAAAAAACCCGCCACTATCAGTCACTGCAGTAATCAACACGCTAGTACCCACTGCAGGATCACGACCAGATTTATGCATCCGCAATGGAATCACCACCCCCATTACAGCAGCCAACAATAAGTTTAATGTCATCGCCGACATCATTACCAAGCCTAGTGGATAGTTACCATACAGCGCATAGGCAATTAAACCAAGCACACTGCCCCACAGCAGGCCATTTAACAAGGCAACGCCCATTTCTTTTTTGATCAGTGATTGCATATTGTGCGCGGAAATTTGTCCTAAAGCCAAACCGCGCACAATCATGGTCGTAGTTTGGTTGCCTGAGTTACCGCCTATACCTGCCACTATTGGCATGAGGGCGGCCAACGCGACTATTTTTTCAATAGAGCCTTCAAATAAACCAATTACCCGTGAAGCTAAAATAGCTGTCATTAAATTGATTGCCAGCCAAGCCCAGCGGTTTTGCACCGATTTCCAGACAGAGGCGAAAAAGTCTTCTTCATCACGCAATCCCGCCATCGAAAGCATATCGGATTCAGATTCATCACGAATAAAATCCATCACCGCATCTACTGTAATGCGTCCTACTAACTTATTATTGGAATCTACTACTGGCGCGGTCACTAAGTCATAGCGCTCAAAAGCTTGCGCTGCTTCATCAATAATATCTGCGGGGTGAAACATCACCGCATCGGCCGCCATCACATCAACCACATTCGCTTCTAGATCGCTTACCACCATACGCTTTAACGGCAGAACACCTTGCAGAATATCGTTTCTATCCACGACAAATAGTTTATCAGTCAACTCTGGCAGACTTCCCAAACGACGCAAATAGCGCAGCGCTACTTCCAATGTAATATCTTCTCGAATTGTTACAATATCAAAATCCATATGTGCGCCAACTGCATCTTCAGGATAAGATAGGGTAGATTGCAAACGCTCACGATTGTGCGCATCAAGACTATCCATCAAATCCTGCAATACATCTTTTGGTAAATCAGGCGCCAAGTCCGCTAACTCATCTGCATCTAACTGTTCAGCTGCTGCTAACAGCTCTTGAGAGTCCATATCTGCAATCAGACTTTGTCTGACTGAATCAGCGACCTCCAGCAGAATTTCGCCGTCTCTATCAGCTTTGACTAACTCCCAAAGATTTAAGCGATCTTCAAGTGGCAATGCTTCGAGAATATGCGCAACGTCTGCAGGGTGTAGCGCATCAAGTTTTTTTTGTAGCTCGTTTAAATTTTGTTTATGTACTAGTAGCTCAACTAAATCTTGCTTAGCCAAGCCTTGTTTTTTTAGGTCGTGGTTTGGCATTCCTTGTTTATGTACAAGATTTTCTACTAACTTGTGCTTCTCTAAAAGAGAAATAACTTGTTGCAGGCTTTCGCTTAAGCTCTCTTTTGTATCTTGTTTTTCGAACATGCTAAACCTTGAAGATTTTTTACAATAAACGTTATTATGATTTATTTTTATGATTTTTCTTGTGATTAATTTTATTTTTTACTGATAAATTTACGCTTAAAATACTAAGTATGACTAAACAGCTATGTTTATATTCCACATCATATTGTCATTTGTGTGAATTAGCGTATTCGCTTGCAATGAAAATACCTGATATTTCAGTTGTTGTGATTGACATTGAAGATGATGATTTCTTGTTTGAAAAATTCGGTATACGCATTCCCGTATTGCTGCGACAAGATACCAAAACGGAACTCAACTGGCCATTTAACGAGGCCGATATTCAGAAATTACTAGAATGAGCCTTACTAATTACTTAAAACAATAAAAAAGCCAGCTTTAAGCTGGCTTTTTTATTGAATGTACAAAACTTACTCAGTTGAAACAGCTTCGGCAGTTGTATCTGGACGATCTACCAACTCGACTAAGGCCATTGGTGCATTGTCGCCATTGCGAAAGCCGCATTTTAAGATGCGTAAATAACCACCGTTACGCGCATTATAACGTGGACCAAGCTCGCCAAATAATTTCCCTACAATGTCACGATCACGCAAGCGACTAAATGCTAAGCGACGATTCGCTAGTGTTGCATCCTTGCCTAAAGTAATTAAAGGCTCTGCATATTTACGCAACTCTTTTGCTTTTGGCAAAGTCGTTCTAATAATTTCATGGCGTAATAATGAAACTGACATATTACGAAACATCGCTGCACGATGGCTGCTAGTACGATTTAATTTACGATTGCTATTACCGTGACGCATAGTAATTCCTTAATTTTCTTTAATATTCTGTAGCTTAAAATTATTTCTTAAGCTTTTTCCAAGCCAACGGGTGGCCAGTTCTCTAGCTTCATGCCCAATGTTAAGCCTTTAGTCGCTAATACATCTTTAATTTCATTTAAAGATTTGCGGCCTAAATTCGGTGCTTTTAATAATTCATTTTCACCACGTTGAATCAAATCACCAATGTAGAAAATGTTCTCTGCTTTTAAGCAATTGGCAGAACGTACTGTTAACTCTAAATCATCTACTGGACGCAATAGAATTGGATCAACTTGCGGCGCAGATTTGACTTCCACTTCGCTAGGAGAGCCTTCTAAGTTAGCAAATACTGATAATTGACCAATTAAAATGCGCGCCGCGTCACGAATCGCTTGTTCTGGCTCAATGATACCGTTGGTTTCAACGTCCATAATCAGCTTGTCTAAGTCCGTGCGCTGCTCTACGCGCGCACTTTCTACTTGATAGCTCACCTTGTTAATCGGACTAAATGACGCATCAACCATGATAAAACCTAATACACGGTCTTCTTCATTGGCTTTTTGGCGCGCTGGTACTGGCTGATAGCCACGACCCATTTCAACTTTAACTTCTAAATTGAGTTTGCCGCCTTTTGTTAAATGCGCAATCACATGGTTTGGGTTTACAATTTCTGCATCGTGACCTGTATCAAAATCGCCAGCTGTGACCACGCCTTCTGATGATTTATTTAGGGTCAAAATAGTTTCAGATTTATTGTTAAGCTTTAAAGCAACGCCTTTTAGATTTAACAAAATATCAACCACATCTTCTTGCACGCCATCAATGGTTGAGTACTCGTGTACAACACCATCAATTTTTACTTCTGTAATGGCAAAGCCTGGAATAGATGAAAGTAACACACGGCGTAAAGCATTGCCTAGTGTATAACCAAAACCACGTTCCATCGGCTCTAGCGTAACGCGAGCACGCAACGGGGTAATCACTTCAACATCTACCACATGTGGTTTTAAATATTCAGCTGGGTTGTTTTGCATAAAATTCCTTGACGTTAATTGGTTGAGAGGGTGCGCTAAGTATCAATTACTTAGAATACAACTCAACAACCAATGATTCGTTAATGGTTGAAGGCAAATCATCACGTTGTGGTTTAGATTTAAATGTGCCAGTCAATGCTTTTGCATCTACTTCTAACCATGCTGGGAAGCCACGTTGTTCAGCCGCAGCAAGTGCACCTTTAATACGTAACTGCGTTTTTGATGCCTCAGCAACAGAAACCACATCGCCCGCTTTCACTTGGTAAGAAGGAATGTTCACACGCTTACCATTCACCAAAATACTGTTATGACGCACGATTTGACGTGCTTCTGTTCGTGAACCACCCAAACCCATGCGAAATGCAACGTTATCTAAACGGCACTCTAACAATTGCAATAAGTTCTCACCAGTAATACCTTTTTGACGATCAGCTTCAGCGTAGTAGCTACGGAATTGACCTTCTAAAATGCCGTAAATACGGCGTACTTTTTGT
>JANMBK010000121.1:0-4169 GCA_031360365.1 Methylophilaceae bacterium | reverse complement strand
TAAGTTACCGCCACGCCTTTCACGCTGGCAATCATGCCGATGTATTGAAACACTATTTATTCAGCTTGGTGCTAGATTATTTTAATCAAAAAAATACTACCTATTGGGTGATTGATACGCACGCGGGTGCAGGTGTATATGCGCTAAATAGCGAATTTGCGCAGAAAAATGCAGAGTTTGAAACAGGTATTAAGCGACTTTTTGATGCTAAAAATTTACCTGAATCATTAGAACACTTTGTAAAAATAATAAAAGAATTTAATAAAAACAATGATTTAAATTTATATCCAGGCTCACCTAAAGTTGCTGAAAGCTATTTGCGCGCAGATGATAAATTACGCTTGTTTGAACTACACCCAAGCGATTGCAAATTGCTAATCGAAAATTTTAAAGGCAAAGGCCGCCAGACCAAAATAGAAATGCAAGATGGTTTTGCAGGCATAAAAGCATGTTTGCCACCACCTAGCAAACGCGCAGTAGTGTTAATCGACCCGCCCTACGAGCTAAAAGAAGACTACCAACGCGTAGTGGATTGTATCAAAGAGAATCTCAGCCGCTTTGCCACAGGGAGCTATTTAATTTGGTATCCGCTGTTGCAGCGTGCAGAACCGCTGGCCATGGTAGATGCCCTGAAAAAGCTACATCCCAATAATTGGCTAAATGTGAGCCTAAGCATTGAAGCACCCAATGCGGATGGCTTTGGAATGTTTGGCAGCGGCATGTTCATTATCAACCCTCCGTGGACATTGCCGAAAATACTAGCAGAAACGATGCCGATTTTGTGCGATACGCTAGCAATGGACAAAAGCGCGAACTTTACGCTGTCACAAAATATCAGTTAAACCATAAATATCAGTTAAAATGTTGCAGTCAAAATACATCAAATAAATTATCCCAGAAAGCCAATAACACAATGAGTACCGTGCAAAAACCGAGTAAAAACGAATATCGCCAAAGCAATGTAATGACCAATATTTTATTTGGTAGCCGCTGGCTACAATTGCCGCTTTATTTAGGCTTAATTGTTGCACAAGCGGTGTATGTGTTTCACTTTGGGGTCGAGCTGACGCACTTGGTAGAAAAAGTGCCACACCTAAAAGAAGCCGACATCATGTTGATTGTATTGGGTTTAATTGATGTAGTAATGATTTCAAACTTGCTGATTATGGTGATTGTGGGCGGATATGAGACCTTTGTGTCGCGTCTAAATTTGAGTGGCCACCCCGATGAACCCGATTGGCTATCACATGTAAATGCTAACTTGCTGAAAGTAAAACTGGCGACTGCGATTATCGGTATTTCGTCGATTCACTTGCTTAAAACCTTTATTAATGCCGAAAACTTAACGGATAAAGTGTTGAGATGGCAAACGATTATTCACATGGCGTTTGTGTTTTCTGCGGTTGCTATCGCCTATATTGATAAATTAATGTCGCATAACGACGCTAAACATTAATCTAGATTAATACAAGCGCATGATTTTATGAGGGGCAGTTAGCCCCTCTTTTGTTTTGAAATAACTCACCGTAAAATTATGCATTGCGATGGTTTTTTCATTCTCGGTTTTAATCACCACACGCCAATCTCCTATAGCCGGATTGCTTTTGTAGGTATAGCCTCTAAAGCCGTTGTAACGGCCGCCACTCACTGTGAAACTCGCGCGTGATTGTAAAATCCAGCCTCGTTTGGTATGCAGTTGCCAATCGTGAAACAGCTTAGTTTTTAAACCTTCTGGCGCAAAAATCGTTGAAAAGCAATAAATGCGCTGGCCAGAACCTACTTCTAAATCGTCGCTGGTTGTACGCCAAAATTTCCACCAGGGTGATTTTTGCTGGGTTAGCTGATATTGCGCATTCACTTTTTCTATTGTGTACGCCATAGCAATATCACGCTTTACTAGTGGCACTGGTGGAATCATATCAGCCGCGTAAGCCAACATTAACAAACCTGCAATTACCGAAACAGGCCAAATGCTGCCCATATGATTGGGCGTTTTTGTATAGAGCCAGTACGCCACACCTGCGCCAAGTAATGTGCTCAAATAAAACCAAATGCTCAGCACGCTACCCAGCAAAAATGGCAATGCAAAGTTAAATAACAACATAGCGCATAAACCAAACAATGCCCAACTGATAGTAAAACGTCGATACTGGTTTTCTAAAAACTCATTGACGACTAACAAGCTTGCTAACATTAAAGACATCAGCCAAGCCAACCAGTGGCTAGAGCTTTTAAAATATAAAATAAACAGCGCGCTTAGTAAACTGCCAAATAGAAATTGCAACAAAAAATATGGCCAGCGGGAAGTGATAATTGCATATAAGCGTGTGGGAAATTTGGCTTCATCCGCTAGAATAAAGCTGGGGCGGCTAATCGAAAAAAGAATTATGGCTGCGCCCAATAAATAACCTGCGAAAATGATTAAGTCAGAGGCCGCCACATTGCGGCCAATTGTCAGCGCATCCCAAATAAAGCCAGCAAAAAAGAAAACCGCTGGTAGATAGCTAATGGCGGTTTTTGATGCTTGTTTAATGCCTATTAACAAAATTAAGGCAACAAATCTGACGCGATTTAGATGGCAACTTCTGTAATTGGTATCACTTTTTTGCCACTGCTTAAAGTGTCTAAGGCCGCTTTGTATTCGGTCATTTGGTCAAAATTTAAATATTTATAAATATTGGCTACATCGTTTAGCTTAGTCCCGACTGTTTCCATATATTCGGCATGACTTGGCATGCGGCCAAGCTTGGCGCACACAGCAGCCAATTCGGCTGAACCCAAGTAAACACGTGCATCGCGACCCATACGGTTGTCAAAGTTTCGGGTTGATGTTGAGAATACAGTAGCTTTATCTGCAACGCGCGCTTGGTTTCCCATACACAAACTGCAACCAGGTATTTCAGTGCGGGCACCAGCGATACCAAATACAGAATACACACCTTCATCGCGCAACTGTGCTTCATCCATGCGGGTTGGTGGGGCAATCCACAAGCGAGTTGGGATATTACCCGTACCTTCAAGTACTTTTGCAGCGGCGCGATAATGGCCAATATTGGTCATGCAGCTACCAATAAACACTTCATCAATTTTATCGCCCACTACCGCTGACATTGGTTTAATATCGTCTGGGTCATTCGGGCAGGCTACTAATGGCTCTTTGATAGTGGCTAAATCAATCTCGATAGTATGCGCATACTCAGCATCGGCATCAGGTTGCAACAATTCAGGTTTGGCTAACCAAGCTTGCATATTCTCAATACGGCGTTGCAAGGTACGTGCATCTTCATAGCCGTTTTCAATCATGCTTTGCATCAGCACGATGTTAGACTTTAAAAACTCAATGACGGGTTCTTTAGCAAGTAACACTGTACAGCCATTGGCAGAGCGCTCAGCAGAAGCATCGGCAAATTCAAACGCTTGCTCCACTTTTAAATCTGGCAAACCTTCAATCTCTAAAATGCGGCCATTAAAGACGTTTTGTTTATTGGTTTTTCCAACAGTAAGCGTGCCCTCGTTGATGGCTGCATATGGAATCGCATTCACCAAGTCGCGCAGTGTAATGCCTGGTTGCATTTGGCCTTTAAAGCGCACTAAAACAGATTCTGGCATGTCCAGCGGCATAGCCCCAGTAGCAGCAGCAAACGCCACCAAACCAGAACCGGCGGGAAATGAAATGCCGATTGGAAAGCGCGTATGTGAATCGCCGCCAGTACCAACGGTATCAGGTAAAATCAAACGGTTTAACCATGAGTGTATCACGCCATCACCAGGGCGTAGTGAAACACCACCACGACTGCTCATAAATTCTGGCAAGCTGTGTTGCAGCTTAATATCGACGGGCTTTGGGTACGCAGCAGTGTGGCAAAAACTTTGCATCACTAAATCGCTGCTAAAACCTAAACAAGCTAATTCTTTTAACTCATCACGCGTCATGCCACCAGTAGTATCTTGCGAGCCCACAGTAGTCGCTTTTGGCTCACAATAAGTATTAGGCCGCACACCAACACCTCTAGGTAAGCCACAAGCACGACCCACCATCTTTTGTGCTAGCGTATAACCTTTGTTTGATAGTACGGCAGGTGTCGCTTTAATAAATATCTCCGTTTCGGGTAAATTTAATGCCTTACGCGCATTCTGCGTTATACCACGACCAATAATCAGCGGAATAC
>JANMBK010000120.1:0-7151 GCA_031360365.1 Methylophilaceae bacterium | reverse complement strand
CCATCGTGCTATTGAGTTTAGCTGCGTAATAATAGCGCAAATATTCAGGATTTTTAATATGGTCTAAATAACTGCGGGCGGTAATAAAAGTGCCCCGCGATTTGCTCATTTTTTCACCGTTAACGGTTAAAAATCCGTGTGCAAAAATCTGTGTCGGTTTGCGGTAACCGCTGAACTCTAATGTTGCAGGCCAGAATAGCGCGTGAAAATATAGAATATCTTTGCCGATAAAGTGATACAGCTCGGTCGTTGAATCTTGTTTCCAATATTCATCAAAATCTAAACCATTTTTTGTGCATAAGTTCTTGAAGCTCGCCATATAGCCAATCGGCGCATCTAACCACACATAAAAATATTTACCTGGCGCATCGGGAATCTCAAAGCCAAAATAAGGCGCATCGCGCGAAATATCCCAATCATTCAAGCCACTGGCAAACCATTCGCCCATCTTGTTGGCGGCTTCGCCTTGTAACGTTCCGCTTCTAGTCCACGCTTTTAAAAAATCTTCACATTCACTCAGTTTAAAAAAGTAATGTTCAGTTTCTTTACGAATTGGCGCTGCGCCAGAAACCGCCGAATAAGCGTTAATCAGCTCGGTTGGGTTGTATGTTGCGCCACACACCTCACAGCTATCACCATACTGGTCTTTGGCATGACATTTCGTGCATTCGCCTTTAATAAAGCGGTCTGGCAAAAACATATTTTTAACTGGGTCATAAAACTGTTCGATGGTTTTTTTGGCGATTTTATTATTAGCATCCAGTTTTTTATAAATGGTTTGCGAAAGTACTTTATTCTCTTCCGAGTTGGTCGAGTAGTAATTATCAAACTCTACTAAAAACTCCACAAAGTCTGCACTGTGTTCTTTATGTACCGCTTCAATTAAGGCTTCTGGCGTAATGCCCTCTTTTTCCGCACGCAGCATAATCGGCGTACCATGCGTATCATCCGCGCATACATAATGCACGGTATGACCCTGCATTTTTTGAAAACGCACCCAAATATCCGTTTGAATATATTCCACCAAATGACCAAGGTGAATGCTGCCGTTGGCATATGGCAACGCGGAAGTAACCAGTATTTTTTTCATAGGCGCTATTTTAACAAATCAAGCTGTTAAAATGGCGTTTTGTTTCAAATAGAAATTGAATATGGTCATTACTCAAGAAATTATCCAAAACGCGCTTAAAAACATCACCGACCCTAACACCGGCAGAGATTTTATCAGCAGTAAATCGGCTAAAAATATTGTCATAAATGGCAACGAGGTGAGCGTGGATATTGTGCTGGGCTACCCTGCTAACAGCGTAATGGCCAGCGTGAAAACGCTGATAGAAAGTAGCCTGCAAGGCATTGCGAGCGTTGGCAATGTGACGGTGAATATTGGCAGTCGCATAGTGGCGCACAAAGCACAGCAAGGCGTGACCCTGCTGCCAAATGTAAAAAATATCATCGCGGTGGCATCGGGCAAAGGTGGTGTGGGTAAATCGACCACTTCAGTTAATTTGGCTTTGGCGTTGGCGGCAGAGGGTGCAACAGTGGGTTTACTAGACGCAGATATTTATGGCCCAAGCCAACCGCAAATGCTCGGCATTTCTGGTCGCCCAGAAAGTAGTGATGGTAAAAGCATGGAGCCAATGTTGGCGCATGGCTTACAAGCCATGAGTATTGGCTTTTTGGTGGATACTGATACGCCTATGGTATGGCGCGGCCCAATGGTTACGGGCGCGCTGGAGCAGTTATTGCGTGATACTAAATGGCGCGACCTTGATTATTTAATCGTCGATTTACCACCCGGCACAGGCGATATTCAGCTCACCCTAGCGCAAAAAATACCTGTCACTGGTGCGATTATTGTCACCACGCCGCAAGATATTGCCTTGCTGGATGCGCGCAAAGGCTTGAAAATGTTCGAGAAAGTCGGCATCCCTATTTTGGGCATTGTCGAAAATATGAGCACGCATATTTGCAGTAACTGTGGCCATGAAGAACATATATTTGGCGCTGGTGGCGGCGCAAAAATGTGTGCAGATTACAACGTGGATTTATTGGGCAGTTTGCCCTTAGACATCAGCATACGCGTGCAGACTGATAGTGGGCAACCAACAGTGATTGCTGAACCTGCTTCAAAAATCGCCAGTATTTACAAGGAAATCGCGCGTAAAGCGGCGATTAAAATCGCCAATGCGGGGCTAGATCATAGCGGGAAATTTCCAAATATAGTGATTCAGAATACGTAGTTAAAATAAACTCTTGCCTCTGCAAGAATAACGGTAATTAGGAGCTTAAGATGGTTAAGAAACATCACGCCGCTGAAAAGCTCATGGACACTACTTACGAAGCAATGGATGAACGCACGCAAAAAGTTGCTCGTCATATTACCGACCGTAAATTTATCTCGCGCGACACTTCAAAAGAGCATGACGACAGTAAAACTTTTGGCCAAAGTGCCGCCGATGCAGTAGCCAGATTTGGTGGCTCTTGGACGTTTATTATATTGTTTGCGGTTACGCTTATTACTTGGGTGGTTTTAAATTCATTTATTTTAGCTAACTACAATAAGGCGTTTGATTTGTACCCTTATATTTTGCTGAATTTATTTTTATCCATGCTGGCATCTATTCAAGCACCGATTATTCTAATGTCTCAAAACAGACAAGGTGAAAAAGACCGCTTAAATGCGGAGCATGATTACGAAGTGAATTTGAAGGCAGAATTAGAAATTATGTTGCTGCACGAAAAAGTAGATTTACTGCGTGAAGGTCAATGGGTGGAGCTTATCGCTATTCAAAAAGAACAATTAAGATTACTTGGCCATTTAATAGAAAAAAATACTTAACAGTTTTTAAGTAAGTTTAATTCCACATCATAACAATAAACATCTACACCGCACGCAGGCGTGATTAAAGCAGCTGGTATCGCCACCCCACCCCGCCAGTTATCGACTGCTTCTTGCTTACCTTGCCCTGTCACTAAAAACATGGCGGCTTTGGTGTTATTCAAACGATTCTGAGACATAGTTACGCGCTCTGCAGGCGGCTTGGGTGAGTTAAACACGGGCACCACATCTGCGCTATTATCAACTGCATGACCCGGAAACAAGCTTGCAGTATGGCCATCTTCACCCAGCCCAAACAGCACCAAATCAAAAGCAGGCACGCCAGCTAGGGTTTTTGCGTAGACTTTTGCACCTTCTACTGGACCCAGCTCACTTGGTATATTGTGAATTTGGTTTGTTGGAACGCCCACGTGGCTTAACCATACTTGGTCTACCATCAAGCTATTACGCTCTTCGTGGTCTACTGGCAAGCAACGGTCGTCATTAATATAAATATGCCATTTAGACCAATCGGTATGCATATCGCGCAATAAGCGGTAAATAGCGCGCGGTGTGTTGCCACCCGCCAACACAATCGAAAACGCATCTTTTTCGGCGATGGCGCTTACAGCATGACGCATAATCACTTCGCACACCTCGTGCCGCAACGATTCAATACTATCGAACAAATTCCAGCGTATATTTTTTGAGTGCATAATCTTTAAAAGTGAGAATAAATCGGTGAAGAAATTTTGCGCGTATTTGAACCTATTTTGCTAACTTTGTCATGCTTTTTATGCATTTTTAGGCATAACTATTTTGCGTAAACTCGCCCATGCATTATTATATCGGGTTACGCACAAGGATAAAACATGCTCATTAAAGACGGCGAAATTGTAAAAATTAACACTCCCACTGGTGACATGAATGCGCATATTTTTCGCCCAGTTGCGCCTGGTAAATATCCTGCCGTTTTAATGTATTCAGAGATTTTTCAAGTGACATCGCCTATACGCCGCACCGCAGCCATGCTGGCTGGACACGGTTTTATTGTGGCTTGCCCAGAGATTTACCACGAGCTAGAGCCTGCTGGCACTGTGTTAGCTTACGATGCGGATGGCACAGAGCGTGGCAATGCGCATAAAATCGCCAAAGAACTTTCGTCTTATGACAACGATGCGAAAGCAGTATTGGCGCATTTAGCCTCACGCGAGGATTGCACAGGCAGACTGGGTGTGATGGGTATTTGCATTGGTGGCCATTTAGCGTTTCGCGCTGCCATGAACCCAGAAGTGTTGGCAGCAGTGTGTTTTTACGCCACCGATATTCACAAAAAATCGCTAGGATTAGGCAAAAACGATAACTCGCTAGAACGTGCAGGCGAAATTAAAGGTGAGCTACTGCATATTTGGGGCAAACAAGACCCGCATGTGTCATTAGAAGGTCGCAATATGATTAAAGCCCGCTTGGACGAAGTGGGCACGCGTTATACTTGGCACGAATTTAACGCCCAACACGCTTTTATGCGCGATGAAGGTGCGCGCTATGACCCAGAGTTGGCGCTACAAAGCTGGAATTTATTGCTAGCGTTATTCCATCGCCGCTTAGGTTATGGCGATTTAGATATTCAAGCAGATGGCGCAAAAGCTGAAGCGCGTCATTAAAATTATTAGCAAATAGTATTAATAAGCATGCCTGCAAGCCGCATAGATATTGGCTCGCAGGGCATCATAAAAAGCAATGTAAAGCAACTTAAAAGGTAATCAATGTCAGAGAATATAGATGCATGTACGTTAGTGTTATTTGGTGCCAGCGGCAACTTAGCGCGCGTTAAACTTTACCCTGGATTATTCCGGTTAGACAGCATTGGCCGCTTGCCACCTGAGCTTAAAATTTTAGCGGTAGGTCGGCAATTAGTTGATTTAGAAGCTTGGCGTGCCGATATTAAAAGCATGCTAAATGCCAAATTTAAAAAAGGCTACGACCAAAAAGCGTTTGAACGCTTTATTGCGCGTAATTTTTACCATGCTAATCCGCCAACAGACCCAGACGCATTCGTTAAGCTTAAAAATACGTTAAGCGACGCAAAAATATTCCCTCAAAACTTGGCCTACTTTTTATCTGTTCGGCCGACCGATTTTGCGCCAGTGGTGGAATCACTGGCCAAGGTTGGACTAACGCAAGAAGATAAATTTTGGCGCCGCGTGGTGGTTGAGAAACCGTTTGGCACCGATTTGGATAGCGCTGTTGATTTGCAGGCGGCGTTGACTAAAAACCTAAAAGAAAGTCAAATTTATCGTATTGACCATTACTTAGGTAAATCAGCACTGCAAAATATCATGCTGCAACGTTTTACCAATACCATTTTAGAGCCTATTTGGAACAACCAATATATTGACCATGTGCAAATCACTAATACCGAAATGCTGGGTGTGGGCGACCGCACGCAGTTTTACGATAGTACAGGTGCTTTGCGCGATATGATTCAAAGCCATATTTTGCAGACGCTGGCACTAACCACCATGGAAATGCCAAAAGATTTAAGCCCGCATGGTGTACGCGATGCAAAAATTAAACTGCTTGAGCAAATTAGGCCGATTCCAGTAAACGAATTAAGCAAGCACGCATTTAGAGCGCAGTATGCAGCTGGCGAAGTTTATGCTGCCGACGGCAAGGGCGAAAAAGTGCCAGGCTATTTAGATGAGCTGGGCGATAAAACTAGCGTGGTAGAAACGTATGCTGCGCTAAAACTATTTATTGACAACCCACGCTGGCAAGGCGTGCCGTTTTACATTCGCACTGCCAAACGTTTGCATGAGGCGGACACGCGCATTGCCATTCGTTTCAAAAAAGCACCTTTGCAAGTGAATGAGCAGGATCAAAACTGGCTGATTATCGGTATTCAACCGCGCGAGTGCATTAAGATGGAAATTCAAGCCAAAGTGCCTGGCCTAGATATTAATACACGCACCATTCAGCTAGATGCCGCTAACCGTTTAGCTGAGGATGACACGGTGGATGCCTATGAAGCATTGCTACTTAATCTAATGCAAGGCGACAACTCAAATTACCTGCACATTAGTGAGGCCGAAGCACAATGGCGCTTGGTTGACCCCGTGGTAAAAGCGTGGGCAGCAGACAAAACCCCAGTGCATCAATATCCTGCTGGCTCGCGCGATCCGGAAGCATCAAAAGTAATCTTTGAAAATGAAGACCAATTTTGGCGCTATTCAATTGAACTGGGCGGCGACAAGCACTAATTTTAGCTAAAATTTTTTATCACTAATTTAAACAATGCACTTTATAATGCGCAATCTAATTAAGGTTGTGAATTATTAAAGTGCATTATTTTTTACAGTAAAGAACAGATTAAATGAGCATAAAATCATGAGTATTAAATCAGATAAATGGATTCGTAAAATGGCGCTAGAGCACGACATGATTTCGCCGTTCGAGTCGAATCAAGTCAAGCAAAATGCCGAAGGCCAGCGCATGGTGTCTTACGGCACATCCAGTTACGGTTACGATATTCGCTGCAGTAAAGAATTTAAGCTGTTTACCAACTTAAATAGCACGATTGTTGACCCAAAAAATTTCGACCCAAATTCATTTGTGGAAGTGAATGCCGATTTTTGCATTATTCCTCCCAACAGTTTTGCGCTAGCCAGAACCGTCGAATACTTTAAAATTCCACGCAATGTGCTGACGATTTGTTTGGGTAAAAGTACCTATGCGCGCTGCGGCATTATTGTGAACGTGACGCCGTTTGAACCAGAGTGGGAAGGCTATGTGACACTAGAGTTTAGCAACACAACGCCGCTGCCAGCCAAGATTTACGCTAATGAAGGTTGCGCGCAAGTACTGTTTTTTGAAGCAGATGCCGATGATGTATGTGAAACTTCGTACAAAGATCGCGGTGGTAAGTACCAAGGGCAGGTCGGTGTAACTTTGCCGAAGATTTAATTTTAAGTATGAACCCTACACAGTTTGAAAAAATTAAAATTTTATTGGCTGTTTTTGCTGGGCCATTCGTTTTAGCAATGGGTGCTTTAGATTTAGTTGGACTGCCTATAGCGATAAACAGCATTACAATGTACTTTAAACAAAATCAACCATATAACCTAAAGGATTTACTAATGCTATTGTGGGGAGTAGCAGGTATTTTAGGAGTGATTGGTTTTTGGTGGGGTGCTTTGTCATCTCAAAACTTATCAAAATTCAAAGCATTAACTATTGTTGGGTTCATTTTAAGTGGCGTACTCGCATCGAGTCCTATTTTGATAATAACTTACTCACTAAATTGGTATTTTTTTGGAATACTGTTCGCTCCTAT
>JANMBK010000277.1:0-4675 GCA_031360365.1 Methylophilaceae bacterium | reverse complement strand
TGTGAGTAAACCTGGTCTTCGCATTTACAAAGGTTCAGACAATATACCTAAAGTAATGAATGGTCTTGGTGTGACAATTATGTCTACATCCAAGGGTGTAATGACAGATCGTAAAGCACAAGCAGCCGGTATTGGTGGCGAAGTGTTGTGCGTAGTGGCTTAAGGAGAAGCAAATGTCACGTGTTGCTAAAAATCCAGTCGCTATCCCAGAAAAAGTAGAAGTTATCTTAAGCGCAACTAGTATTGCGGTAACTGGCCCAATGGGTAAACTTTCGCAAGCGCTCACTAATGCAGTGGTGCTAAAGCGCGAAGGCGAAACCATTACCTTTGCAGCATCTACTGATAGCCAACATTCACGCGCTATGTCAGGCACTGTGCGTGCGCTTGTGGCCAATATGGTACAAGGTGTTTCAGCAGGTTTTACCCGTAAGCTTACATTGGTAGGCGTAGGTTACAAAGCCAATGCACAAGGCGCTATGCTTAATTTAGAGTTGGGTTATTCACATCCGATCAATCACAAAATGCCAGTTGGTGTAACTGTTGCTACACCAACCCCAACAGAAGTTATTTTGACGGGTACAGACAAGCAAGTGATTGGTCAAGTGGCTGCACAAATTCGTGCATATCGTGCCCCTGAGCCTTATAAAGGCAAGGGTGTTCGTTATTCAGACGAAGTGGTTGCAATTAAAGAAACCAAGAAAAAATAATTAGGACTTAAGATAATGAATAACGTAAATAATCGCTTGCGCCGTGCACGTAAAACCCGTGCCAAAATTGCCGAGTTAAAAGTTACACGTTTAAGCGTGCATCGTACTAATACGCACATATATGCACAAATTATTGCCGAAACTGGCGATAAAGTATTAGCAAGTGCTTCTACAGTTGAAGCGGATGTACGTAAAAAAGTAAAAAATGGTGGCAACGTAGAAGCTGCTGCTGCGATTGGTAAACTCATTGCCGAAAAAGCGAAAAAAGCTGGTATTACCACAGTGGCTTTTGATCGTTCAGGTTACAAATATCACGGTCGTATCAAGGCGTTAGCTGATGCTGCGCGTGAAAACGGCTTGTCATTCTAAGAAGCGAGACAGCAAATGGCTAGAGAAATGGAACAACAATCACAGCAAACCGATGGTTTGCGTGAAAAAATGATTACTGTAAACCGTGTTAGTAAAACGGTTAAAGGTGGTCGTATTATGAGTTTCGCAGCATTGACTGTAGTTGGTGATGGCGATGGTGCAGTCGGAATGGGTAAAGGCAAGGCGCGTGAAGTGCCAGTAGCCGTACAAAAAGCCATGGATGAAGCACGTCGCGGCATGTTAAAAGTAAACCTAAACAATGGTACATTGCATCACGCAGTAACCGGTGTTCATGGAGCAGCTAAGGTATTTATTCAGCCTGCATCTGAAGGTACAGGCATTATTGCTGGTGGCGCGATGCGTGCGATTTTTGAAGTAATGGGCATTACTAACGTGGTGGCTAAATGTATTGGGTCAACCAACCCATACAATTTGGTGCGCGCGACTCTAAATGGCCTAGAATCAATGAATACCCCAGCAGAAATTGCAGCTAAACGCGGCAAGTCTGTAGAAGAAATTAGAGGTCAATAATGGCTACCGAAAAAACAGCAGCTAAACCAGCAGCTAAAAAAATTAAGGCAGTAGCTTCTGCAACTAAACCAAGTGCTATGCTTAAAGTTACACTTGTAAGAAGCTTAATTGGTCGTATTGAGTCGCATAAAGCCACCGTTAAAGGCTTGGGTCTACGTCGCATGCACCATACTGTTGAAGTTCAAGATACACAAGCAATTCGCGGCATGATTAATGCCGTGAACTATCTCTTAAAGGTAGAAGCATAATGCAATTAAATACAATTAAGCCTGCAGAAGGCGCAAAAAAAGAACGTCGTCGAGTTGGTCGTGGCATTGGTTCTGGTTTTGGTAAAACAGCAGGCCGTGGCCATAAAGGCCAAAAATCACGTACTGGTGGCTTTCATAAAGTTGGTTTTGAAGGTGGTCAAATGCCACTGCAACGCCGTTTGCCAAAACGTGGTTTTAAATCACTCACTAAAAAAGATACCGAACATGTGCGCACGTCTGAGCTGAATGATTTACCAGTAGATACCATTGATTTGCTAGTGCTTAAGCAAGCGAATGTAATATCAGGCAATGCTTTGGCAGCAAAAGTGTTCCTATCTGGTGAAATTACCAAAAAACTTAACCTGACTGGTTTGTTGCTGACTAAAGGCGCACGCGCTGCAGTTGAAGCGGCTGGCGGCATAGTCGCTTAAGTTTTATTTAGAGAAACGCATTGGCGCAAGATAGTCTTTTAAGTGCAGTAGGTAAAATGAGCGAGCTGAAAAGCCGCTTGTGGTTTGTGTTGGGCGCATTAGTAGTATATCGCTTAGGCGCACATATTCCAGTGCCAGGCATAGATCCAACCGTTTTAAAGCAGCTTTTTGATTCACAAAGCGGTGGTATTTTGGGCATGTTTAACATGTTCTCAGGCGGCGCGCTATCACGCTTTACTGTATTTGCTTTAGGCATTATGCCCTATATTTCTGCATCGATTATTATGCAGTTAGCAACAGTCGTTTCGCCTAAGCTAGAGCAGCTTAAAAAAGATGGTGAAGCAGGTAGACGTACCATTACTAAATATACGCGCTATGGCACAGTATTGTTGGCGACGTTTCAAGGGTTGGGCATTGCCATTGCATTAGAAGGCCAAGCTGGCTTGGTGTTGGATCCTGGCATGGCGTTTAGATTAACAGCAGTGATTACCTTGGTGAGTGGTACCATGTTTTTGATGTGGCTCGGCGAGCAAATTACTGAGCGTGGCATTGGAAACGGTATTTCGATTATCATTTTTGCAGGTATTGTGGCTGGATTGCCGCATGCAGTGGGTAGTACGTTAGATTTAGCCCGTACTGGTGCTTTCTCAATTCCGCTAGTGATGTTTTTGTTGGTGGCGATTATATTAGTAACTGCTTTGGTGGTGTTTGTAGAGCGCGGTCAACGTAAAATTACGGTGAATTACGCTAAGCGCCAAGTGGGTAACAAAGTGTATGGTGGCCAAACAACCCATTTACCTTTGAAGCTTAATATGGCTGGCGTGATACCGCCGATTTTTGCGTCAAGTATTATTTTGTTTCCAGCTACATTGGCTGGTTGGTTTGGCAGCAGTGAAAATTTATATTGGTTAAAAGATATTAGTAATTTATTGTCGCCAGGGCAGCCGATTTATATTTTATTTTTTGCTGCGGCTATTATGTTTTTTTGTTTCTTTTATACGGCGTTGGTATTCAACCCTAAAGAAACGGCAGACAATTTGAAAAAGAGTGGTGCGTTTGTTCCAGGCATTCGTCCAGGAGAGCAAACTGCAAATTATATTGATAAAATTATGGGTCGTTTAACCTTGATAGGTGCGATTTATATAACTCTTGTGTGTTTGTTGCCAGAGTTTTTAAGACTGAAATTTAATACGCCGTTTTATTTTGGTGGCACTTCGTTGCTGATTATTGTGGTGGTGACCATGGATTTTATGACACAAGTGCAATCACACTTGATGTCGCATCAGTACGAAGGTTTGCTTAAAAAAGCGAACTTTAAAGGCGGCGCAAACGCGCGCTAATTTATAGTTTTTAGACAGAATTAATTGGTGTTGAGGTAAATTATGAGAGTTCGTGCATCAGTAAAAGCATTATGCCGCAATTGTAAAGTTGTGCGTCGTCGTGGCGTGGTCCGTATTATTTGTACAGACCCGCGTCACAAACAACGCCAAGGTTAATAGCTTTAAGCAATAAAGTAGTGCATTGTTAAAATGCTTAAGTTTGCAGAGATTGATTTGAAATTATAAGCTCAAGCTGCTAAAATTTAAGGCTTTTTTATTTAGTCGCAACATAATGCGATATGTTTTGGAGTTTAAGTATGGCTCGTATTGCTGGGGTTAATATCCCAAATAATAAACACGCTGAAATCGCGTTAACTGCGATTTTTGGTATTGGTAGAAACACAGCACAAAAAATTTGTGTCGCTGCTGGCGTATTGGCAACTACTAAAGTCAAAGATCTTAATGACGCAGACGTAGAAAAGTTGAGAGATGAAGTAGCAAAAGTTAAAGTTGAAGGTGACTTACGCCGCGAAGTTTCAATGAATATCAAGCGTTTAATGGACTTAGGTTGCTATCGCGGTGTACGTCATCGTCGTGGCTTGCCAGTGCGTGGTCAACGCACTAAAACCAATGCGCGTACTCGCAAAGGCCCAGTAAAAGCGATTAAACAGTCAAAATAAAGCGATAAGCTAAATAATTTTATTTATATTTATTTAAGTAAGACTCAATAGGTAAGGAACAGTACAACATGGCAAAAGCTAATGTACGTGTAAGAAAAAAAGTTAAAAAAAATATTGCCGAGGGCATTGCTCACGTGCACGCATCGTTTAACAACACGATTATTACCATCACTGATCGCCAAGGTAATGCGCTGGCATGGGCAACGTCAGGCGGCCAAGGTTTCAAAGGCTCACGTAAAAGTACGCCATTTGCTGCGCAAGTTGCAGCAGAGGTAGCAGGTAAAAATGCGCAAGAGTCTGGTGTTAAAAATTTAGAAGTGCGTATTAAAGGTCCAGGCCCAGGCCGTGAATCAGCTGTGCGCGCACTTAACGCGGCTGGTTTTAAAATTA
>JANMBK010000244.1:0-4377 GCA_031360365.1 Methylophilaceae bacterium | reverse complement strand
GCACCGCCGTTTTTTAAAGCGCTGACCGAGTATGCTGCTGATGGCTCTTACTCTTGGCATTGCCCTGGACACTCAGGGGGTGTCGCCTTTTTAAAATCGCCAGTCGGGCAAATGTTTCATCAATTTTTTGGCGAGAATATGCTGCGCGCCGATGTGTGTAATGCTGTAGATGAGCTTGGTCAACTATTAGATCACACTGGGCCTGTTGCGGCTTCTGAACGCAATGCAGCTAGAATCTATAACTGCGATCACTTATATTTTGTGACAAATGGTACTTCTACCAGCAATAAAATGGTGTGGAACAGTACCGTGGCACCTGGCGACGTCGTAGTGGTAGACCGCAATTGCCATAAATCCATCTTGCATGCCATTATTATGACGGGTGCTATTCCTGTGTTTTTAATGCCAACGCGCAACCATTTTGGCATTATTGGACCTATTCCAAAAAGCGAATTTGAATGGGGAAACATTCAAAAGAAAATCGACCGTAATCCATTTATTACCGACAAAAAAGCCAAACCGCGTGTGCTGACGATTACGCAATCTACCTACGATGGCGTGCTGTACAACGTGGAAGAAATTAAAGACATGTTGGATGGCAAAATTGATACGCTACATTTTGACGAAGCTTGGCTGCCGCATGCTACCTTCCACGATTTTTATGGTGATTATCACGCCATTGGTGAAGGCCGTCCGCGCTGTAAAGAGAGCATGGTATTTTCTACGCAATCAACGCATAAATTACTGGCTGGCCTTAGCCAAGCTTCGCAAATATTGGTGCAAGATGCCGAAAATAATAAACTTGACCGTGATGTATTTAACGAATCTTACTTAATGCACACCTCAACCAGCCCACAATATTCAATTGTCGCCAGCATTGACGTTGCCGCTGCCATGATGGAAGCGCCAGGCGGTACAGCATTGGTAGAAGAAAGTTTGATGGAAGCACTCGATTTCCGACGTGCTATGCGCAAAGTAGATGAAGAATGGGGCGCAGACTGGTGGTTCAAAGTGTGGGGGCCAGACGATTTAAGTGAAGAAGGCCTAGAAGAGCGCGAATCATGGATGTTGCACGCCAATGATGCTTGGCATGATTTTGGCAATTTAGCGCCTGGCTTTAATATGCTTGACCCGATTAAAGCCACTATCATCACGCCAGGCTTAGACATTAAGGGTGATTTCTCAAATAAATTTGGCATACCTGCAGCGATTGTGACTAAATACTTAGCCGAGCATGGCGTGATTGTGGAAAAAACCGGTCTATATTCATTCTTTATTATGTTTACCATCGGCATTACCAAAGGCCGCTGGAACACGCTGGTAGCAGCTTTACAGCAATTCAAAGATGATTACGACAAGAATCAACCATTGTGGAAAGTGTTGCCTGAATTCTGCCAAAAACAACCACGTTACGAAAAAACTGGCTTGCGTGATTTGTGCGAACAAATTCATGCTGTGTATAAAGCCAACGATGTGGCGCGTTTAACTACTGAGATGTATTTATCGGACATGGTGCCAGCCATGAAACCGACTGATGCCTTTGCAAAAATGGCGCATCGCAAAATTGATCGTGTGCCGATTGACGAACTGGAAGGTCGCGTCACTGCTGTGTTGCTAACGCCCTACCCGCCTGGCATTCCACTACTGATTCCAGGTGAGCAATTTAACAAAACAATTGTGAATTATCTAAAATTTGCACGCGAATTTAACGAAAAATTTCCTGGCTTTGAAACTGATAACCACGGCTTAGTGAAAGAAATTGTAGATGGTAAGGCAGTTTATTATGTAGACTGTGTGGAGAGATAATTTGCGAGTGAAATAAAGCATGCTCTGTGAGGCAATATCCATGCGGGTTTCGCATTCGACTTAGTGCTTTAGCACTTAGCGAGAATGGTGATGCCAAGAACTGGTAAAGAGCATGAAAATAAAGGATTGTTATTTTAGGTTTAAATTCGAATGTAAATTAAATCACTATAACTTAGACCATTCGTTGAAACGTGGTCTTTTTTTTCAGTTAATTGCCACACATTTAAATCAATCGTTTCAAAGAAGGCATCACCATTAAATTCTGCTTGCACTTCGGTAATATATAACTTGGTGGCCAATTTTAAACCATCTTTATACAACTCAGCGCCGCCAATCACAAACGGTTCAGCATCGCCAGAAGCCAATACCAGAGCGGCCTGCAGGCTATGTGCAACAAGCGCACCTTTTACTTGATAATGTTTATTCCGAGTAATAATGACAGTGGTGCGACCAGGTAGCAAACGTCCCAACGATTCATAGGTTTTACGCCCCATAATAATATGGTGGCCAGTGGTGAGCGCGCGAAAGCGTTTTAAATCTTCGGGCAAATGCCACGGCAAGGTATTGTTGATGCCAATGACATTATTTTTTGAGTGCGCCACAATGAGCGAAAGTGGTTTCATGGGCGTATTATACTAGTCTTTTATTTATGCTTTTATTTTTACATTAACGCCAAATTCACTTGCAAATTAGCTACCCAAAATCGTTTTTAAAGCTGCTACTGCTTGGCTTTGCACTGGTGATGCTGCCTTTGCTGGTGGCGTTTGTCAACGCCAATATTTATTTTGATAAACTCACCAAACAAAGCTTATTTATTATGTCGCAGGCTGTGGAAACCACACGCACTAGCCGGATTTTATTAGAAGAGCTCGCAGTAATGGAGCGCAGCGCACGACAATACTTTGTTTTAAAAGATAAATTGCTGCTTACCAATTATAGTAACGCGCATCGGCGCTTTAGCACCGCAGTCAATGCCTTACAGCAGTTGCCAATGATTAAACCGCTAACGCCAGCGCTGAAAAAATTTTCAGATCAAGAGAAACATTTATATTCCACTATAAGCCAAGCCAGTGATGCTTTTGATTACGAGCACACCATCACTGCTACATTTATTGATTTAAGCGCACAGGCTAATAAAATTACTAATGAAAATAATCGCCTAATTGATAAAGAAGCTGCTTTATTTACGGATAAAGTGGCGCGCACTCAACGCTTATTGTTCTGGCAAACGCTCACACTCATCCCGTTAGCCATTATCATCGCCGGCATTATTACCTGGATGATTGCGCGACCGATTCGCCGCATGGACGAAGCGATTAACCAACTGGGGGCAGGCAATTATGAACAAACAATTAAAATTAATGGGCCTGGTGATTTGCGTAAACTTGGTGCAAGGTTAGATTGGCTGCGGATCGCGCTAAAAGATTTACACCAGCAAAAACAGCACTTTTTGCAACAAGCTTCGCATGAGCTTAAAACGCCGCTCACCGCCATTAGAGAGGCCAGCGAGCTATTAAGCGATGGCATTACAGGTGAGCTCAGCCTACAGCAAACGGATGTAATTCGCATCTTGCGCGACAACAGTCTACGCCTACAAAAGATGATAGAAAATCTGCTTAAATATACTGAGATTGAATTTGCCAACATCACCCTAAATGATTCAAGCAATGATTCGAAACTTAATGTGCGCTCACAGCCTCTTATAAATATATTAAACGATATTTTGCAAGCGCATGAGTTAAGCATTGCTAATAAAAAAATTATTGTTAGTGTAAGCGCAGATAACATTGCCGCACAAAAAAATACAGAAACACTACGCAGCATATTAGATAATTTAATTTCAAATGCCGTAAAATTTACCCCAGAACATGGCGAGATTAGCGTAACCGCCAGCCAAACCAAATCGACCATGACGATTGTAGTAAAAGATACAGGGCCGGGCATTTCAGAAAATAATAAATATGCGTTATTTGAACCGTTCTATCGTGGTAAGCAAGCCAATACTGGTTTAGTATCTGGTAGCGGGCTGGGCTTATTCATTGCCAAAGAAGCCACCAACTCATTGGGCGGAGTGCTCAGTCTTGCACCAAGTGAGGTGGGTGCACACTTTAATTTAACTATACCAATGTCTAATTTAAATGCTTAACATGGCTAAAATACGCGCACTATTATTACTGTGGACCTGCTTGGCAGCCGCCTGCGTAAGCCCGCAAGTTCAGCAAAACCATAAAGTTCAACCAAATGCGGCTAACACAGTTAACCCACCAGTGAAAGTAAACCCTAGTAAAAGCTTGGATGCCACTGATTTTTTACACTTTGCAGAATCTTTTTCTAACTTACCAGCGGATTTGCAAAAAAAAACGCTGATAGAAACGAATCAAGCGCTGGCGATTAACGTTAATGATCTTTTGCATCGCATGAATTTAGTCATGATTTATGGTCTCCCCTCTAGCACTTTACAGGACACACCTAAGGCACAAAGTTTATTGCAACAGATTTTGCAGGAAGATATCTTAGCCAACTCGCAACTGGCATTTGCTAATTTATTGTTTGACCAGTTAATAGCTACCA
>JANMBK010000240.1:0-10656 GCA_031360365.1 Methylophilaceae bacterium | reverse complement strand
TCTTAATAACTCTGAAAGCCAAAGTGTGGATGCCTTTAACAAGCAAATTAACGCAGTGCCTGCGGGTAAAACTGTTGCGGTGCTAGTGTTGCGTGGTGATAGTACTTTGTATGTGCCGATTAAAGTGGCTAAATAGTCAATATTAGAAATATACCCCTGCCCAAAATTTTTCACTGGTGCAGGGTATTTTATTAAATTAATAGCTTACTGCTTTAAAATTTTCTTAAGGTCTACTTTAGGCAGTTTTTCAATCTCAGGCCTTGCAAATAAGTAGCCTTGAAAATAAGTAATACCAAGTGACTGCAGCGCTCTAAATTCTGCAACTGTTTCTATACCTTCAGCTATTACTAAGATATTCAATAAACTGCAGGTTCTCACAATTCCTTCGGTTACCGCGGCACGTGTGGCATCGGTATCAATATTGCGTACTAATTCCATATCGAGCTTAATAATATGCGGTTTAAAATTAACCAGCAAATTCAAGCCAGAATACCCTGCACCAAAATCATCTATCGCTACATCAAACTGTTGATTTTTATATTCATCGACAATGTCTTTAAGGTGATCGTAACTTGCTACTTTTTCCGTTTCAGATAATTCAAAAATAATTTGCTCAGTAGAAATCTGACATTTTTTTGCTGCTGCTAAAGTGAGTCTAATACAGCTTGCGGGCTGATAAACTGCATTAGGCATAAAGTTGATTGAAAGTTTTGTTTTAATGCCGAGGCTGCCAGCAGTTTCAATAGCCATTACGCGGCAGGTTTGGTCAAACCGATAAATTTGGTCAGGCATTAGCTTAGATATCACCTCAAAAGCGGATTCACCATTCCTGCCACGTACTAAAGCCTCGTAAGCATAAATATCACCAGTATTGCCATTAACAATAGGCTGAAAAGCCATTTGGATATTAAAGTCTACAGGTTGGTTATCGCGGCAATTAGCGCAACCTAGGGCTTCTTTATCACCCTTAAAGAATTTTTCTAAGTACATATTTTTATAGTAGTTCTTATAGAGTCAAAATCTAATTCTTGCAATTCTAAACTATTTTAGAGCTTATTTCACCCAACACCAACTGCAATGTCTTAATCTTAATAAATAACTGTTAAAACAATTAATTACAACTTAATCAAGCATTTGTAGTAAAATCATGGCAATTGTGAAATGAGCGCTTTAGGCGCTTTATTTGTTTGTAAAGTATAAGTTTAAAAATGAAAAACATCCGTAATTTCTCCATTATCGCGCATATTGACCACGGCAAATCGACCTTGGCAGATCGTATTATTCATTTATGTGGCGGCTTGGAAGATCGCGAAATGGAAGCGCAAGTACTTGATAGCATGGATATTGAGCGCGAGCGTGGTATTACCATTAAGGCACAAACCGCTGCCTTGCAATACAAGGCGGACGATGGCCAAACTTACCATTTAAATTTAATCGATACACCAGGTCATGTCGATTTTAGCTACGAAGTTTCGCGTAGTTTATCTGCCTGCGAAGGCGCGCTGTTGGTTGTGGATGCTTCGCAAGGCGTTGAGGCGCAGAGTGTGGCAAATTGCTATACCGCGCTAGATTTAGGCGTAGAGGTAACGGCAGTACTGAATAAGATTGATTTACCTAGCGCCGACCCTGAGCGCGTGAAACAAGAAATAGAAGATGTGATTGGTGTGGATGCCTCGGACGCAGTCCTATGCTCTGCTAAAAGTGGCCTAGGTGTGCGCGATGTATTAGAAGCAGTGATCAAAAAAGTGCCACCGCCACAAGGCAATGTGGATGCGCCGCTCAAGGCATTGGTAATTGATGCTTGGTTCGATAATTATGTAGGTGTGGTGATGTTGGTGCGGGTAATTGATGGCGTGCTAAAACCCAAAGAAAAAATTCGCCTAATGGCGACGGGCGCGCAACATTTGTGCGAGCAAGTGGGCGTGTTTACACCAAAATCGTTGCAAAAAACTGCACTTTCTGCGGGTGAAGTAGGCTTTATAATTGCAGGCATTAAATCACTGGATGACGCTAAAGTTGGTGATACGGTAACGCATACCGATAAGCCAGCCGCTGTGGCATTGGCAGGCTTTAAAGAAGTGAAACCACAAGTGTTTGCGGGGCTTTATCCAGTTGAATCAAACCAATTTGAAGCATTAAGAACAGCGCTTGAAAAGTTAAGCTTGAATGATGCTTCTCTTCTATTTGAGCCAGAAAACTCAACCGCGCTGGGCTTTGGTTTTAGATGCGGTTTTTTGGGCT
This sequence comes from Methylophilaceae bacterium, assembly GCA_031360365.1. Taxonomy (GTDB): domain Bacteria; phylum Pseudomonadota; class Gammaproteobacteria; order Burkholderiales; family Methylophilaceae; genus Methylotenera_A. The sequence goes on along the minus strand of JANMBK010000240.1, from coordinate 8,415 downwards.
TGCTGCACATGGAGATTGTGCAAGAACGCTTAGAGCGCGAATACGACATGGATTTAATTACCACTGCGCCAACGGTGGTTTACGAATTATTGCTAAAAGATGGCAGTGTAGTGCAAATTGAAAACCCATCCCGTTTGCCAGAGCCATCACGGATTGAAGAAACGCGCGAGCCAGTAATTAACGTGAATTTACTCATGCCGCAAGATTACGTGGGGCCAGTGATGGCGCTGTGTAACGGTAAGCGTGGCATTCAAAAAAATATGCAGTATATGGGCAGGCAGGTGATGCTGAGTTACGAAATGCCGCTAAATGAAGTGGTTTTAGATTTCTTTGATAAGCTAAAATCGGTTTCGCGCGGTTATGCCAGCATGGATTATGAGTTTTTAGAGTTTCGTGCCGCAGATTTGGTGAAACTTGATATTATGGTCAACGGCGAACGCGTTGATGCGCTCAGTTTGATTGTGCACAGAGAAAATAGTGTGCGCCGTGGTCGTGATGTAGCCGCAAAAATGCGCGAGCTAATTCCGCGTCAAATGTTCGATGTGGCGATTCAAGCCAGTATTGGCGCGAATATTATTGCGCGCGAAACGGTGAAGGCTATGCGCAAAAACGTCATTGCCAAATGTTATGGCGGTGATGTCTCGCGTAAGCGTAAATTGTTAGACAAGCAAAAAGAAGGTAAAAAACGCATGAAGCAAGTGGGTAATGTGGAAATTCCGCAAGAAGCGTTTTTAGCGATTTTACGTGTTGAAGACAAGTAGTTTAAAAATAGGTTAAGGTTAAGTATGTATTTTGCATTATTTATGGTGGTAATACTGGCAATTACTAGCTCAATTTGGCTGCTAGATATTATTGTGCTGCGTAAAAATCGCTTAGCAGGCGTAGATGAGCCTTGGTATGTGGAGTATGCTAAAAGCTTTTTCCCAGTAATTTTATTAGTGTTTACGTTGCGCTCGTTTTTGGTAGAGCCTTTTAAAATTCCCTCAGGTTCCATGATGCCAACCTTGTTGGCAGGCGATTATATTTTGGTGAATAAATTTACTTATGGCTTGCGCGTGCCCATTTTAAACAATACTTTTCTTGAGATGAATCAGCCTAAGCGCGGTGATGTGATTGTGTTTCATTATCCGCCAGATCCCAAAATTGATTACATTAAGCGCGTAGTGGGTCTGCCAGGCGATAAAATTCAATATCAAGACAAGCAATTAACCATCAACGGTAAAAAACTGGATGTGACGTTTGTAAATGATTACGAATATGAGATGCAAGGTGCTAATATTATTAGCGCACGTAAATCTAAAGAGCAGCTAGGCGATGTACCACATGATATTTTGGTGCATGATATTCCAAATCAATACAGTGCAGACATGCCCGGTGCTAAACTATTAGATGGCGAGACGATAACGGTGCCAGATAACAGCTATTTTGCCATGGGTGATAATCGTGATAATAGCGCCGATAGTCGCGTGTGGGGCTTTGTGCCAGAACATAATTTGGTAGGTAGGGCGTTTTATATTTGGATGAATTTTGACCAATTTAGCCGTATTGGCAATGCCATAAAATAAGGAGTAAAAAATGCAAACAACAACTGGATATAAAAAAACTAGTCAACATAAACAAACGGGTATGACATTTATTGGCTTAATCATAGTGATTGGAGCGCTTGTGTGCATTGCCGTGGTGGGCATGAAGGTGCTACCTGCATATTTAGAATTTATGAACGTGAAAAACGCCATTAAAAAAGCCGCTAGTTCAGCAGATACCAGCAGTAAAAAAGCGGTGGCTGACGCGTTTGGCAAATCTGCTGCGGTGGATAATATCACGGTGGTGACTGGCAACGACTTAGTGGTAAATGGCGGTGTGGTTTCGATAGATTATCAAGTGACTATCCCTATTGTTGCTAACGCCAGCGTGTTGCTAGATTTTAGTGCAACCTCAGCTAAATAAGACCTATCAAACAAGTCTTAGCATTATGTCGCTCGATAGCCTGATTAATAAGGGTTTAGGCTATCAGTTCAAAAATCCTGCGCTGCTGTTGCAGGCACTTACTCATCGCAGTTTTGCCGCTAATAATAATGAGCGCCTAGAGTTTTTAGGCGATAGCGTACTCAACTTTATTATTGCGCATCAGTTGTATCAACGCTTTCCCAAGCTACCAGAAGGTGATTTAAGTCGCCTGCGCGCACAACTGGTGAAAGAATCTAGCTTGGCAGAAATCGCCTTCGGCTTAAACCTTGGTGATGAGCTAAAGTTGGGCGAAGGTGAGCTTAAAAGTGCAGGTTGGCGCAGGCCATCTATTTTGGCAGATGCTCTGGAAGCCATTGTTGGTGCGGTCTACATCGATGGTGGTTTTGCACATGCAGAAGTGTTAGTGCTAAAACTATATGCAGACAAGCTAGCGAATATCGACCCAAAAATGATTGATAAAGATGCAAAATCTCAATTACAAGAATATTTGCAAGGCAAAAAAATTGACTTGCCCGATTACCAAGTGCTGGCAATCGATGGTGAAGCGCATGCCCAAACATTTAAAATGCAATGTGTCATTAATAAGCTTAATATCACCAGTGTGGGCGAAGGTAGCAGCCGGCGTATTGCCGAGCAGCAAGCGGCGCAACTAGCCATGAATCAAATTGCAGAAAGCAAAAAATAGTCAAATGAAGCAAGAACATATATCGGGTGCTTATAGATGTGGTACGGTGGCCATTGTCGGCCGCCCAAACGTTGGTAAATCGACTTTACTGAATCATATTTTGGGTATGAAGCTCGCCATTACCTCGCGTAAAGCGCAAACCACACGCCACCGTCTGTTAGGTATTCACACCACGGCCGATACGCAATTTGTGTTTGTAGACACGCCGGGTTTTCAGCAAAAACACCTCAATGCCCTCAATAAAACATTGAATAAAACCGTCACCACCGTGCTTACAGAAGTGGACGTGGTGCTATTTGTGATTGAACCAATGAAGCTGGGCGATGCCGATAGAAAAGTATTAGAACTGCTACCAAAAGATAAGCCTGTTATATTGGTGGTAAATAAAGCAGATTTAATGGGTGACAAAAATAATTTGTTGCCACTGATTCAAGATTTTGATTTACTGCACCCGTTTGTTGGCATTATTCCGGTGAGCGCGAAAAAAAGTTTGCATTTGGATGAGCTACTTTCTGAAACGCGTAAGCATTTGCCAGTACAGCCCGCTATGTATGGCGAGGATGAACTGACTGATAAAACAGAGCGCTTTTTAGCGGCTGAGATGATTCGTGAAAAAATATTTCGTTTGCTAGGCGATGAGGTGCCGTACTCAGTGACGGTGGAAATCGAAAAGTTTGAAACAGTGAAAAACCTAAAGCGTATTTTTGCCGCGATTATTGTCGATAAAGACAGCCAAAAACCTATGCTAATTGGCAAAAATGGTGAGAAAATGAAACAGATTTCTACTGAAGCGCGTCAAGATATGGAAAAATTATTCGGCAGCAAAGTGTATTTAGAAACCTGGGTAAAAGTAAAAGGTGGCTGGGCCGATGACGATAGGGCATTAAAAAGTTTAGGTTATTGATTTAGAATACTTAATTATGACGGATAGCAACGTTTTCAATCTGCCAATTTATGGCAAACCCATCACACTAGATGACCGAGGCGTTTACTACGCCAACAACAAAAAAACGGGGGCCATTAATAACGTTTTTCAGTTGGTTTATGAAACTGATGTCAATAAAGAGGGCGACTGGTATTTGTACCAGCTGAAAAATACCAGCAAACACGGCGAAATGGGCTGGGTGATTTTGGCGGATAATGGCGATTACCCACTCAAAAGTGTGAGCGTAGAAGACATTAAGCAGCATTTTGACAAGCCTGAATACGCCGAGCCAAAAGGTGCTTGGCAGCTAATGCGCAATTCACGCTATGGCTTTGGCAAATTTACCCCTCTGCATGCCGATGATGAAATTAAATATGCGATGATTTTATTTTCTGCGGATGACCCAACAAAAATGCTGGTACCGCTACTCATTCAAAAAGCTGAAGATGAAGCACTTAAAAGCTTATCTGCATCAGAGCCCGAGACAGACTAAACATGGTGGCAGCATCCAATGCATTTCGACAAGATGTGCTTAAACAAACGGCGCAGCCTGTCTATGTATTACACACTTATCCATTTAAAGAAACCAGCTTAGTCGTCGAGTTATTTAGCCAGCAATTTGGACGTGTGGCTGCGGTGGCCAAAGGTGCACGCAGACCGCATTCAGCGATGCGTGGGCTGCTACAATCATTCCAAATGTTATCTGGTGCTTGGTCTGGTAAAAACGAGCTTAAAACCTTGCATAGCCTAGATTGGAGCGCAGGCCTTACTTTATTGAAAGGCGAAGCCTTGATGTGTGGCTTTTACGTGAACGAACTGTTACTCAGGCTTTTACCAAGAGAGGATGCGCATGAAAGCTTATTTGCCTATTATGCGGCTGCCTTACAAACACTCTCTATAGAAACAGATTTAGCGACTAATTTAGCCAATACGTTACGGCGATTTGAGCTGAAATTACTACAAGAACTGGGTTATGCCGTGCCATTGTTGATAGACGAAAACGATACGCCAATTGAGGCTGATAAAACTTATCGCTACGAGGCAGAATATGGCGCATGTGCGCTAAAAGTCACTAAAAATGGCGTACAATTAAGCGGCAAAACCTTGTTAGATATGGCGCGTGACGATTATAGCGATGCGCAAACGCAAAGCCAAAGCAAGCAATTAATGCGTTATTTGCTGGCCCATTATTTAGGTGATAAGCCATTGCATACACGGCAGCTATTAATAGACCTACAAGGGTTATGATTTATGCTGAATTCGCTAATACTTTATTGTCATGCCTTACCGCACAAAAATGTACTGTCTTCGGCGCTCCGCCGCGTCTGAGCTTCAATTGAGTATGAATTGAAAGGTTAATATGGCTATTGAAGATATTGTAGGTACAGTGTTATATGCAGCAGCTGAATTGTTAGGAATAGCCATATCTAAAGATAGAAAACCAGCAAAAAAACTAGGTGTCGTTAGCTGGGTTATCTTATTTCTATTCGTAATATTTTTATTCTGGCTAACAATAACTTATAGCTAGTATCTGCGTCTACCCACGTTCATCCGCGGCTAAATTAGAATTTTAGAAAGTATAAAAAATGATTAAATTAGGTGTCAACATCGACCACGTCGCAACTATCCGTCAAGCGCGTGGCACTAAATACCCCAGCGTAGTACAAGCCGCGCTACGTGCCGAGCAATCGGGTGCAGATAGCATAACCTTGCATTTGCGTGAAGATCGTCGCCACATGCAAGATGCGGATATTTTTGCGCTGCGGCCATTGCTGCAAACCAAAATGAACTTGGAGTGCGCAGTAACCGATGAAATGATTGGTATTGCTTGCCAAGTAAAGCCGCAAGATGTGTGCTTAGTGCCAGAGCGGCGCGAAGAACGCACCACAGAAGGCGGTTTAGATGTGATTACACATTTTGATAAAGTAAAAGCGGCATGTGAAAAATTAACCAGCCACGGCATTCGCGTATCCTTATTTATTGGACCAGATATTGCGCAAATTGATGCTTCAAAAAAAGCCGGTGCGCCTGTGGTAGAGATTCATACTGGCGCCTTTGCCGATGCCGAAACTGAGCACGACAAAGCGGCAGAACTTGCACGCGTTAAATTAGCCATTGCACATGCAGTAAAACTAGGCTTGGTGGTGAATGCTGGCCACGGTTTGCATTATCACAATGTGCACCAAATTGCAGAAATTGTAGGCCTAGAAGAGCTGAATATTGGCCATGCCATTGTGGCGCACGCGCTGTTTGTGGGTTGGGATAATGCGGTAGCGGAGATGAAGCTATTGATGAAAGAAGCTGCAGTAGCCTAATGCATAGTTTCACTTTTCACTTTTCACTTTTTACATTCAAATGAAACTTTTTTTTCAGTCATCATTGCGCTAACGCTTATGATTTATGGCATTGGCACAGACATCGTTGAAGTCACGCGTATTGAGGCTTCAATTACGCAATTTGGTGATGATTTCGCCAAGCGCATTTTGGCGAATTCTGAATTTTCTGCGTATGAAAAATCTGCTATAAAGCCACGCTTTTTGGCCAAACGCTTTGCTGCAAAAGAGGCGTTTAGCAAAGCGCTGGGCACTGGTTTGCGTGCGCCATGCAGCTTTCAGAACATCGCCGTTAGCCACGATGATTTAGGCAAGCCAATACTAGTTTTGGCGGCAGAGTTGCAAGATTTTTTAACCACAAAAAATATTACACAAACGCATATTAGTATAAGCGATGAGAAGAATTTAGCAGCGGCGTTTGTGGTGTTAGAAACTTAATTTATTCTATAAAAATGGGCGAGGCAATAGATTTTGATAGAAGATTCGGCGGCGTTGTGCGGCTTTATGGCGAGGCAGGCCTGGCCAAGCTGCAAGCCGCGCACATTGTGGTGGTGGGCATTGGTGGCGTTGGCAGTTGGGCAGCAGAAGCCTTAGCCAGAAATGCTGTTGGCACAATTACTTTAGTTGATTTAGACATCATTAGCGAATCCAATTTTAATCGCCAAATTCACGCGGTAGAGTGCAATATTGGCAAAGACAAAATATTGGCGATGCGCGAGCGTATATTAAGTATTAATCCAACTTGCCAAGTGCGGCTGATTGAAGATTTTGTCAGCCTGCAAAATGCCTCCAAAATGTTAGATTTTCATTATGATGCGCTGCTAGATTGCGTGGATGATGCGCGTGCAAAAACAATTTTAGCCTCGGTGTGTATCGCAGTTAAAACGCCCATCATCATGAGCGGTAGCGCGGGTGGTCGGTTAGACCCAACGCGTATTAAAACTGCCGATTTAAGCGCAGTAACTAATGACAAATTACTAGCCAAAGTGCGTAACCAATTGCGTCGCGATTATGATTTCCCCAAAGCGTCTAACGTTAAAAAATCAGCTAAATTTGGCATTATATGCGTGTATTCTGATGAGCCAACGCTAATGCCAATTGAAGTTTGCGCATTAGAAAGAAATAATGACATGGTTGATGATGCTCTGGAAGCCAATGCCAGAGAGGCTGCTGGCGATGCTAAAAACACTCGTGCTATTACAGGTTTAAATTGCGCAGGTTATGGCTCTAGCGTGTGCGTCACCGCCACTTTTGGTTTTGTGGTGGCGCAGTTAGCATTGAACTGCATTCTGCAAAAATAGTCACAACTTGCGTGACAAAACTTACAATTACCACAGCCATATTCAAAGGCAATAAATTACATTTACCCAGCAAGCCCTGCGTTGCGTGTGGGCGCGACATGACCTGGCGCAAAGCATGGGCAAAAAATTGGGCTGAGGTTAAATATTGCTCAGATAAATGTCGAGCTAGCGCCAGCGCCAATCGTTGAGAATATGTTGTTCGTCATTCCAGCGCAGGCTGGAATCCAGGCAGGCGAAATGTTAAAGAATATAATCTAGATTGACTAAACTCAATCTTGACTGGATTCTGGCCTTCGCCAGAATGACGTGAGAGAAAATAAATAATTTATAACATGACACGCAATTTAATCTTAATCTTGGGCGATCAGCTAAATCTAGACAATCCTGCACTAGAAGATTTTGACGCAACGCAAGACCAACTTTTAATGGTGGAGGCGCCGTACGAATCTACACAGGTGTGGAGCCACAAAGCGCGCATTGTATTGTTTTTATCGGCTATGCGGCATTTTTATGCCTGCCTTGCAGACCAATATCCATGCGGCACTTTTCAATTAAAATCTTGGAGCAACTATTTAAAGCTCGGTGAGCATGATTTTATTGATTTAAAAGCCGCTTGGGCGCACAGCATTCAAACCTTAAAACCGCAAAAAGTGATTATTTGCGAGCCTGGTGAATATCGGCTAGAGCAAGATTTAATTGCGCTATGTAGAGAAATGAACATCCAATTGGTGATTCGCGATGACACGCATTTTATGTGCAGCAAAGCCGATTTTAAGCATTGGGCGGGAAGTCGTAAACAGCTGCGCATGGAGTTTTTTTACCGCAAAATGCGTCAAAAATATGATGTGTTGATGCACGGCAAAGAGCCAGAAGGGGGCACATGGAATTATGATGCCGAAAACCGCAAAAGTTTTGGAAAGCCTGGGCCACAAAACGTACCTGCTACGCCGCAAAACACTATTGATGCAATTACTCAAACAGTCATAGATGATGTTGAAAAGTACTTTCCCAATCATCCAGGCTCGCTTAAACACTTTATTTGGCCAGTAACTCGCGAAGCTGCTTTGCAGTTTTTAGACGATTTTACTCAGCACAAACTGGCAGATTTTGGCGACCACCAAGATGCTATGTGGCAAGAAAATAGCAGAAAAAAAAGTCCGTATCTATGGCATTCACTGTTATCCACTTCACTTAATTTAAAGC
>JANMBK010000129.1:0-2192 GCA_031360365.1 Methylophilaceae bacterium | reverse complement strand
TTAGAAGGCGATTCGCCCGCCAACTTGCTCATTCCATCTGGCGCGATTACGCAACTGAATGGTAAAACCAGCGTGTGGGTGATTAAAAATAATATTGCTCAACCGCGTGAGGTTACTGCTGGGCAATATAACGAAGAAGGTATGACAATTACAAACGGCTTACAAGCGGGCGAACTGGTGGCGATTGCAGGCGTGCATACGCTGATTAAAGGCCAAAAAGTTGCGCCTAAATTAGTGCCAATACCATGAGCGAGCTTAAGCAGACAGCCGCGCAAGAGGCAAACGAAAAATCACGCTTTAACCTTTCGGAATGGGCATTGAAGAATCAAGTATTGGTGCTGTATATCATGCTAATGATTACCATCACCGGTTTTTTGGCCTACACCAAACTTGGGCAATCGGAAGACCCGCCGTTTACTTTTAAAGTGATGCTGGTGCGCACTACATGGCCTGGCGCCAGCGCGATAGAAGTTGAACAGCAAATTACTGATAAGCTAGAGAAAAAACTTCAAGAAGTCCTTAATTTAGATCACACCAATAGTTATTCTCGACCAGGTGAATCAATGATTTTTATCATCATTAAAGATGATACTTTTTCTGAAGCTATCCCAGATATTTGGTACCAAGTACGTAAAAAAGTAGGCGATATTCGGCATACGCTGCCACAAAATGTAGAAAGTTTAGTATTTAATGACGAATTTAGTGACGTGTACGGCAGCATGCATGCGCTGACAGGGGATGGTTTTGATAATTTTGCCTTAAAAAAACAAGCAGAGATGATTCGTGCTGAGCTACTAAAAACGTCCGATGTGGCTAAAGTTGATTTTTTTGGTGAGCAAAAACAACGTATTTTTATCGAGCTTTCTAATGCCAAGCTGGCAACGTTAGGCATAAGTACCACAACCCTACTCAATATTTTGCAAGCGCAAAATGCAGTGGTACGCGGCGGTACATACGATTCGCCTACAGAGCGCATCCGTATTGATGTTTCGGGCAGATATAGCACGCTGGAAGATTTGCGCGAAATTAGGTTGCGCGCCAATAATCAAGACTTTAAGTTGAATGATGTGGCGAGTGTTTATCGAGGTTACGAAGACCCGCCGCGTGACACGGTGCGCTTTGATGGCAAAGAAGCATTATTTTTGGGCGTGAGCATGAAACAGGGCGGCGATGTGATCGCGTTAGGGCACGCGCTCGATAAAAAAATTACTAGAATTCAGCAAAGTCTTCCTATAGGCTTAAGTTTCAATACGATTACATCACAGCCCAAAATTGTCGCCAATTCGGTAAACGATTTTGTAAAGTCGTTAGTGGAAGCGCTTGTTATCGTGCTTGGTGTGAGTTTGCTTTCATTAGGCTGGCGCACGGGTATTGTGGTGGCAATATCTATACCCGTTGTACTAGCAGCTACCTTTTTGATGATGAATTTCTTTGATATTGGCTTACATAAAATCTCGCTAGGCGCATTAATATTGGCGCTTGGCCTATTGGTAGATGACGCGATTATTGCGGTAGAGATGATGTCATCTAAAATGGAACAAGGTTGGGATAGAGTAAAAGCCGCATCATTTGCCTACAGCTCTACCGCTATGCCGATGTTGACAGGCACGCTGGTGACAGTGGCAGGCTTTTTGCCAATTGCAACTGCAGCTAGTTCTACAGGCGAATACACGCGCTCTATTTTTCAGGTTTCTGCCATTGCGCTGATTATCTCTTGGTTTGCAGCCGTCATTTTTGTGCCTTATTTAGGCTATCACTTGCTACCAGATTATACGCACAAACCTAAGCCATTAAAAATAACGACTTGGTTTAAAACTAAATTAGGTTGGTCGGAAAAGCAAGACGAAAACCACCACCACGATATTTATAATACAAAATTTTATACCGCATTTCGCCGCCTGGTCACCGCTTGCGTGCGTTATCGCAAAACAGTCATTATTGTCACGCTTGTCATGTTTATATTATCACTGGTTGGTTTTGGCAAAGTGCAGCAGCAGTTTTTCCCAGATTCTACGCGTTTAGAATTGATGATAGATTTACGTATGACCGAGGGAGCATCTTATCAAGCGACTAATTTAGAAGTGAAAAAACTAGAAAATTGGCTAAACGATTGGAATAAAAAGTACGCAGGAGTAGATAATTTTGTTGCCTATATCGGTACGGGTAGCCCACGCTATTATTTGCCGCTAGAT
>JANMBK010000075.1:0-10489 GCA_031360365.1 Methylophilaceae bacterium | reverse complement strand
ATGCTGACAGAAGAGCGCCGTCGTGATTTAACTAAAATTGTGCGTGCCGAGGCTGAAGGCGCCAAAGTGGCGATTAGAAACGTGCGCCGTGATGCCAACGATACACTCAAAAAATTGCTAAAAGACAAAGAAATTAGTGAGGATGACGAGCGCCGCACCCAAGATGAAGTGCAGAAATTGACTGATAAAGCAGTGCTAGAAGTAGACCGCCTACTCTCCGCCAAAGAAACCGACTTAATGGCTGTATGATTTCAATTGAAAATACAAAAAATGCTTTGTCAGCTTCGCCTTGTCATACAAACACGTACTGTCTTCGGCTATCTTCCTTGTCTTTTTTGATTTTGATTTGAAATTTATCATTTATTAAAGGTCTTTTAATTGGGCTTATTTTCTAGTTCTACACAAACCATTCCCGATTCTGCGGAAGTGCCAAATCACATTGCGGTGATTATGGATGGCAATGGCCGCTGGGCTAGAAAGCGCTTTCTGCCTAGGGTTGCAGGCCACAAGCGCGGCGTAGAAATAGTGCGTGATTTGGTGAAGCACTGCGCAAAACTCAACGTAAAATACCTGACTTTGTTTGCGTTTAGTAGCGAGAATTGGCGCCGTCCAGAGGATGAAGTGACGTTTTTAATGGGCTTATTTATGGACGCACTTAAACGTGAAGTGGTTAAGCTACACGAAAACAACATTCGCTTAATCCTTATCGGGGACCGCAGTAAATTTCAACCTGATTTGATAACACAAATTGAAGCCGCTGAAAAATTAACTGCAAATAACACTGGCCTAACGCTTACCATTGCCGCTAATTACGGTGGTCGTTGGGATATTCTGAATGCTACCAATCAAATGATTAGCAAAAATGCTATCAAACAGCCCGGTAAATCTGATTTTACCGAAGAAGATTTAGCCCATCATTTGTCGATGAGTTATGCGCCAGAGCCTGATTTATTCATCCGCACTGGGGGCGAGCAGCGCGTGAGTAACTTTTTGCTTTGGCAGTTGGCTTACACTGAGTTTTATTTTACCGACACGCTGTGGCCAGATTTTGATGCCAAAGCGTTTGCTCTGGCTATTCAATCCTATCAACAGCGCGAGCGACGTTTTGGTAGAACGAGCGAACAGCTAGCAAATAACTAATGATTACTCTAAACCGTGTGCTTACTCTAAATCATGCTTAAAACGCGCATCATTACGGCATTCATTCTGTTTGCTGGTTTCATTCCTGCATTATTTATGTCTTCTAATATTTATTGGGCATATGCCATGTTGCTATTGGCGTTAGTTGCCTTGTATGAGTGGGCAGGCATGATTCAATTATCAGCAATACAGCGCACTATTTATTTGGCTGTAGCAACAATTGCTGGTATAGCCATAGCGCAATTGATGCAACAGCAAGGTTTTCATGCATTTTTCTACCATTCGCTTAATGTTTTTTTAATCATCGCTTTATTTTGGGTGTTGCTTGTACCCTGTTGGCTGGCTAAAAAATGGGTAGTGAATAAATATGTAATGGCGCTGTTAGGGTTGCTGTTAATGGTTTCCGTTTGGTTGGCGCTAATTTGTGCCAAAAGTGCAGACCCATGGCTGCTGCTGGCCTTGTTAGCCACTATTTGGATTGCTGACAGTGCAGCCTATTTTGCTGGAAAAAACTTTGGCAAGCATAAGCTTGCGCCTAGTATCAGCCCAGGTAAAACTTGGGAGGGCGTAATAGGCGCAATGATAGCAGTGACGTTGTTTGGGGCAATTTTATATGTTGGATTTGGCGTTAAAACGCTGGCTCTTTTTCCTGCACTTTGGATAATCGCTATTTTTGGCGTGATTGGTGACTTGTTTGAATCAATGCTAAAACGCCAAGCGGGCATTAAAGACAGTGGTAATTTATTGCCTGGCCATGGTGGCGTTTTAGATCGTATTGACGGCATTATTCCTAGTTTACCCATCGCTATTATAATGATTTACGCTTACAACTTGTGGTGGTCTCCAGCTTAAAAATATGGCTTTGCAAAATATCACCATATTAGGCAGCACCGGCACTATCGGCAAGCAAACGCTAGATGTGATTGCGCGCCATCCCAGTCTGTATAAGGCTTACGCGCTAGCAGCAAACAGCAACGTAGCTGGTCTGTTTGAACAATGTGTGCAATATAAGCCGAGCTATGCTGTCATGTTAAGCGAAAAAGCGGCACATGAGCTGCGCGAGCAATTAAAAACCTATGGCAGCAGCACCCAAGTATTATCAGGCATCAGCGGTCTAGAACAAATTTCTAGCGACGACAACGTGCATAGTGTAATGGCGGCGATTGTTGGCGCGGCAGGCTTAAATCCAGCCATGGCTGCGGCTAAAGCGGGCAAGCGTATATTGCTGGCAAATAAAGAAACGTTGGTGATGGCGGGCAGTTTATTCATGCAAGCTGTAAAAGCAGGCGGCGCAACATTATTACCAATTGATAGCGAGCATAATGCAATCTTTCAAGTAATGCCGCCACAAGCCAATAGATATGCGCTTTCTGGCAACATTGTGAATAATAATGAAAGCCATGGTGTTAAAAAGATTATTTTAACGGCCTCTGGCGGACCGTTTAGAACCTACACCCAAGCACAGTTAGAGAAGGTCACGCCTGAGTTAGCATTGAAACATCCCAACTGGGTGATGGGCGCAAAAATTACCATTGATTCTGCCAGCTTAATGAATAAAGGGCTGGAAGTAATAGAGGCGCATTGGTTGTTTAATGCAAAACCAAGCCAAATCGAAGTGGTGGTACATCCGCAAAGCGTCATACATTCGATGGTGGAATATTTGGATGGCAGCGTGCTGGCACAACTGGGTAACCCAGATATGCGCACGCCGATTGCTTATGCGCTGGCTTATCCTGAGCGTATTGATTCTGGCGTGGCCTCGCTAAACTTGTTAGAAATTGCCAAGTTAACATTTGAAGCGCCAGATACCAAACGCTTTCCATGCTTACAATTGGCTTACGATGCGCTGGAGTTGGGTGGCACTGCACCAGCCATTTTAAACGCGGTCAACGAGGTGGCAGTGGCGGCGTTTTTAAATAAATATATTCACTTTTTAGATATCGCCAAATTGATTGCCAACGCATTAGAACATTTGTCAGCCGAGCCAGTGAATTCGCTAGAACAATTAGTAGAAATTGATGCACAAGCCAGACGCTTTGCAGAAGCAGACATTGCAAAAAATAGTGCAAGGCTAACGGCAACCGCATGATCACGCTCATTGCATTCATCGTCACCATTGGCTTATTAGTGACTATTCATGAATATGGCCATTTTCAGGTGGCGCGCTGGTGTGGCGTCAAAGTGCTTAAGTTCTCAATCGGCTTTGGCAAACCGTTGTGGCAAAAAACCTTTGGTAAAGATAAAACTGAGTTTGTCTTAGCGGCGATTCCGCTGGGTGGTTTTGTAAAAATGCTCGACGAAAGAGAGCAAAAAGCTGAGCAGGAGGCCAATCCAGAGCTACCAAAAATCAATTACTCTCAATCGGAATTGCAGCGTGCGTTTAATCGACAAAACGTGTGGAAGCGCATCGCCATTGTATCGGCTGGTCCGATGTCTAACTTGTTGTTAGCCATCGTTTTATATTGGGGTTTATTTATGTTGGGTGTTACAGGTACGCGACCAATTGTAGGTGATGTAGCTAAAGATAGCTTGGCCGCGCAAGCTAGCATGACCACAGGTGAAGTGATACAAAAAATTAATGGTGAGCCTGTCAGCTCATGGCAAGAGGCGCGTTGGATGTTGCTTGAAGAGTCGCTCGAAAGTAAAAGCGTAGAGATTGAAGCCATCAATCAAAACAATGAGATGTTTCAACATACGCTGAGTTTCACTGGTATCAATAATGACACAGAAATAGATGTGCTCAAAAAGATTGGTTTACAAGAATACAGGCCAACTGTTCTTGCTGTCATTGGCGAGATTCTGCCTGATAGCGCCGCTGAAAAAGCAGGTTTTGAGGCAGATGATAAGATTTTAAATATAGATGGGCTGACAATTACTGATTGGGAACAAGTAGTGAATATCGTCAAAACCAGCCCAAACAAAAAGCTCTGGTTTGAAATTCAACGTGAGCAAAAGACATTGCGCATTGCCGCAACGCCTGAAATAGTTGAAGAAAATGGCAAAAGCATTGGCCGTATGGGTGCTGCGGTAAAGCTGGATAAGAAAGAATTAGATAAGTTATTGGTAGAGTTTAATTATTCACCGCTGATGAGCTTACAAAAAGCAGTGACTAAAACTTGGGATACTTCGATTTTTAGCCTTAAAATGCTTGGTAAAATGCTCATGGGGCAAATGTCGCTAAAAAGCATTAGCGGCCCAGTCACTATCGCAGATTATGCGGGAAAAAGTGCCAATATGGGCCTAAAAACCTTTTTAAGTTTTTTAGCCTTAGTGAGTATAAGCATTGGCGTGCTTAACCTTTTGCCGATACCAGTGTTAGATGGTGGCCATTTGATGTATTATATGGTTGAGATTTTTAAAGGCTCGCCAGTATCTGAAAACATCATGCTGGTAGGCCAAAAAATAGGCTTTGCCATACTTGGTTTGCTGATGACGGTGGCTGTTTTTAACGACGTCACCAGACTGCTTACTTAAATTTGCTATTTTTTTGAACAAACATGGACTCCTCATTTGTTTACAGTGAATCATTTATTTAAAACACGACATATTCCTGCACTGGTTTCTTCTACATTGGTCTTTGCACTGTTTAGCCAACAGGCACTCGCATTAGAGCCGTTTGTGATTAAAGACATTCGCGTAGAAGGCTTGCAGCGTACTGAAGCTGGCACAATATTTACTTATCTACCCGTGCAAGCAGGTGATGTGATGAGTGACGAAAAAGCCACGCAAGCGATTAAATCACTGTATAGCACTGGCTTTTTTAAAGATGTTCGCATAGAAGCAGATGGCGACGTGTTAGTGGTGACGGTGCAAGAGCGTTCGGCCATTGCCAAAATTGATTTCAGTGGCAATAAATCATTCCCATCAGACAAAATGACAGAAGGCCTAAAGCAAATTGGCATTTCTGAAGGCTTAATATTCGATAAATCTCAACTTGACCGCGCTGAGCAAGAAATTAAGCGCCAATATTTAGCACAAGGAAAATATGGAGCAACAGTAAAAACGGTTGTTTCTCCTTTAGAACGCAACCGCGTGGCAGTAAGGTTTGAAATTGAAGAAGGTATAGTTGCCAAAATTCGCGATATTAATATTGTAGGTAATAACGTCTTTACTACTGAAGATTTACGCACCGAGTTTTTGCTAACCACCCCAAATTGGATGAGTTGGTGGAATAAAGACGATCAATATTCCAAACAAAAGCTCACCGCCGATTTAGAAACGCTGAAGTCATTTTATATGAATCAAGGCTATTTAGAGTTTTCGATTGATTCAACCCAAGTGTCTATTTCCCCCGACAAACAAGATATTTACATTACTGTGAATGTGACCGAAGGTGAAAAATATACCATTAGCGATGTAAAGCTGGCGGGTGAGTTGCAAGTGCCCGAAGAAGAACTTAAGCCTTTGGTTAAAATTAACAAAGGCGATACGTTTAACCGCCAACTAGTTACCGAGACCAGCAAAGCGATTAGCGACAGGCTTGGTAACGAAGGTTATGCATTTTCAAACGTGAATGCCATCCCCGAAATTAATAAGCAAGACCACACTGCCGCTTTTACTTTTTTTGTTGATCCTGGAAAGCGCGTGTATGTGCGGCGTATTAACTTAACTGGCAACACGCGTACGCGCGATTCTGTGCTACGTCGTGAAATGCGCCAGCTAGAATCGGCATGGTATGCGGGCGATAAAATTAATCGATCAAAAGAACGTTTAGATAGATTGCAATATTTTGATACGGTCGATGTAGAAACGCCAGCCGTGCCAGGCACCACCGATCAAGTAGATTTAAACGTCAATGTCACCGAAAAATCCACTGGCAGCATTCAATTTGGGGCAGGTTTGTCGAGTAGTGATGGCGTAGTGCTAGGCGTTACCGTTAACCAACCTAACTTTTTAGGCACTGGCAACCGCGTCAATACACAAGTTAACACCAGCAAAACCAACACCATTTATTCACTTTCGTTTACCGACCCTTACTTTACGCCAGATGGGGTCAGTCGTGGTTTTGATGTATATAGACGCGATTTGGATACCAGTTCTAACGATAGTATTGGTACTTATAACAGTAGGTCATATGGCGCAGGTGTGCGCTTTGGATTGCCACTGACTGAAAAAGATTTCTTATCTGCAGGCTTAACTGTTGATTTTACTAAAGTGGATTTATCGAGTGATAGCCCGAAACAATATCTAGATTTTTGTGGCAACGGCAGCGGCTGCACTAGCAATTCTTTACAGCTTTCAGGTTCCTGGACACACGATTCACGTGACAATACTTTGTTCCCCAACAAAGGTGTGTTACAAAGGCTAAGCGCAGAGGTTTCTTTACCTGTGTTAGATTTAGAATATTATAAAATAGACTATAAACACACTTGGTTTAAAGATGTGACTAAAAATGTGACATTTATGCTAAATGGCGAGCTGGGCTATGCGGATTCTTACGGCAATAAAGAATACCCGTTCTTTAAAAACTTTTATGTCGGTGGCGTAAACTCAGTGCGAGGCTATGATAATGGCTCTATTGGCCCGCGCGATTTTGACCCTGGCACTAATGAAGACTTTGCTGTTGGCGGCACTACACGCATCGTTGGTAATGCTGAGGTATTTGTGCCCGTACCGCTACTTAAAAACTCGTCACAATTTCGTTTGAGCGCCTTTGTGGATGCGGGTAATGTGTATGGCAATAGTGAAAGTATCAATTTGGGTGAACTAAGATACGGTGCAGGTGTTGGGGTAAGCTGGTTCTCACCCTTTGGTCCATTAAAATTAGTGTTTGCAAAAGCGCTTAACGCCAAAGATACCGACACTACGCAAGTGCTGCAGTTCCAATTAGGCTCACAGTTTTAACGGGTTACTTAAAATTATTACGCTAACTGTTCTAAATTTAATAGTAGAATTAGCTTATGGTGAATTTGCTGCAAATAGTATGGAGATGACAATTGAATTTTCAGTCTAAGATTTTATTAGTAATAAGTTTCTTGTTCTCTGTCAGCTTAAATGCAGCAGAGCTTAAGATAGGCTATGTACAAGTGGATAAAATCTTACAAGAAGCACCGCAAACAGCAGAAAGCGGTAAAAAATTAGAACGCGAGTTTGGTCCAAAATCCCAAGAGCTTGATCGCATGCAAAAGCAGATTCGCGACATCGAAGCGGTGTTAGATAAAGACAGGCTGACAATTTCTGAGACAGATCGCCGCAACAAGGAGCGAGATGTGTCTAACTTGAAAATTGAATTTCAACGTAAACAGCGCGAGCTGCGTGAGGACATCAATCTGCGTAAAAATGAAGAGTTGTCTAGTCTTCAAGACCGTATTAATAAAGCTGTGCAGACAGTGTCAGAAACTGATGGCTACGATTTGGTTGTATATGGCGGCGTCGCCTATGCAAGCAAAAAAATTGATATCACCGATAAAGTGCTCAAACTATTAGGTAAAAAATAAGTTGCTCCGTAAAAAATAGGGTAGATCGTTCTTTAAACACTAGCGGTATGAAAACCTCACATGCAACCGAATTTATCGCTCCAGCAAATCATCCAACAACTTGGTGGTTCAAACTCAGGTAATTCTGATACGCAAATACTCCGTGTAGGCTCATTGGCATTAGCGCAAGCTGGTGCCATTGCTTTTTTTAACGATGCTAAATATAAAGCGCAACTAAGTTGCACTGCTGCAAGTGCTATCATTATTAGGCCTGAGCATGCTGACCTAACTGATTTACCAAAAATTATCACTGAAAATCCATACGCATATTTTGCTAAAGTATCCCAGCTGTTAAACCCAGTTCAGGTGGCTGAAAAAGGCGTTCATGCAAGTGCTGTAATCGATGCTAGTAGTGTGCTACCAATTAACTGCAGCATTGGTGCAAATGTGGTCATTGGTGCTAATGTTAAACTGGGTAATAATGTGACAATTGGCGCCGGCTCAGTGATTGACCGCGATGCTTGTATTGGTGAAAGTTCGTTGCTAGAAGCCAATGTGACGATTAAACACGGTACACTAATAGGTAAACATTGCCATTTATTTTCTGGCTGTGTGATTGGTAACGATGGCTTTGGCTATGCTGAAGAATTTGAAAGTAATAGCAAGCATTGGGTAAAAATCCCACAAGTGGGGCGTGTGGTGATACATGATTTTGTTGATATTGGCGCTAACACTACTATAGACCGTGGTGCGATTGATGACACCGTGATTGAAGAAGGCGTCAAATTGGATAACCTGATTCAAATTGCCCATAACTGCCGCATAGGCGCGCATACCGTGATTGCAGGCTGCACTGGTATTGCTGGCAGTGCTGTAATTGGCAAGCATTGCAAAATTGGTGGTGCAGCCATGATTTTAGGGCATTTGACGATAGCAGATAGCGTGACCATTTCTCCTGGTAGCATGATTATGCGTTCTATACACAAGGCGGGCACTTATACGGCGCTGATGCCTTCACAAACGCACCAAGATTGGTTAAAAACTGCAGCCAATATTCGCCATTTAAGTCCCCATTTAAGCCAATTAACAGATAAAATAAAAGCCTTAGAGCAAGCAGTCGCTAAGCTGACTGCTGCCAAAAAAAACATAGAGAAGCTTAAATGACAGATATTGCAATGGTTAATCTAGAAAACACCAGTATGGATATTCACGAAATCCTTAATCATTTACCGCATCGGTATCCGTTTGTGCTGATTGATCGTGTGGTTTCGATGGAGATTGGCAAGGAAATTACCGCGCTTAAAAATGTGACTATTAATGAACCATTTTTCCCTGGCCACTTTCCTTATCATCCAGTGATGCCCGGTGTGCTGATAGTAGAAGCGCTGGCGCAAGCGGCTGCAATACTCTCATTTAAAACCATGGGCAGCAAGCCAACTGATGATTCTGTCTATTACTTTGCTGGCATAGACAGTGCGCGCTTTAAAAAGCCCGTCTCCCCTGGCGACCAAATTATATTAAATGTGAAAATTGATCGCATCTTAAAAGGTATATGGAAATATACAGGGGTGGCTACAGTGGATGGCACAGTAGTAGCTGAGGCGAGCATGATGTGTATTTTAAAGGCTATAGAAAAAAATAAAAACTAGTATATTCAAACAATTAAAACTATAAATTAAAGTAAAAAATCAAGTATGTCATCAGTAAAAATTCAACCGAATATACACCCTAGCGCTATTATCGACCCTAAAGCTGAACTGGATTCCAGCGTAGAAGTAGGTGCTTTTACTACAATAGGTGCAGGCGTGAAAGTGAGTGCAGGTACACGCATAGGTAGCCATGTGGTACTAAAAGGGCCGACTAGTATTGGTAAAAACAACCAGATTTTTCAATTTTCTTCGTTAGGTGAACAGCCGCAAGACAAAAAGTATAAAGACGAACCTACAACATTAGAAATTGGTGATAACAACACCATTAGAGAGTTTTGCACGTTCAATCGTGGCACGGTTCAAGATAAAGGCGTTACCAAAATCGGTAACGATAACTGGATTATGGCTTACGTGCATATTGCGCACGATTGCACAATCGGCAACAACACCATTATGGCCAATAACAGCTCGCTTGCAGGCCACGTAGATATTCACGATTACGCCATTTTGGGCGGTTTTACGCTGATTCATCAATTCTGTAAAATTGGCGCGCATGTAATCACGGCGGTGGGCTCGGTGGTGTTTAAAGATATTCCGCCTTACGTTACTGCTTCTGGTTATGACGCACAGCCTCATGGCATCAACGCTGAAGGCCTAAAGCGGCGCGGCTTTAGTGCAGATGCCATTACACAAATTAAACGCGCTTACAAAGCGCTATATCGCAATAGTTTAACTTTAGAAGAAGCCAAACTTGAATTGGCCGAGATGCAAAAAAGCTGTAAAGAAATCAATTTATTAAGCGAATTTCTAAAAAGCAGCACCCGCGGAATTATCCGTTGAATCTTTAAAAACGCGGAATTATCCGCTAACCTTCTTTAAGAAGTAGTATGCCAAAAATCGCAATTGTAGCCGGCGAGGCTTCTGGGGACTTGCTGGGGTGTCATTTAATGCGTGCGCTCAAAGCGCAACGCAGCGATTTAACTTTTATTGGTATTGCTGGTCCTAAAATGCAGGCCGAAGGTGCAAAATCCTTATTCCCCATCGAAAAGCTTTCGGTGCGTGGCTACGTAGAAGTGCTCACGCATTTATTCGGCCTACTAAAATTACGCAAAAGTTTACTCAAACAATTGCTGGCCGAAAAACCTGATATTTTTATTGGCGTAGATGCGCCAGATTTTAATTTTTGGTTAGAACGCAAGCTTAAAAAACAAGGCATCACGGCTATTCATTATGTTAGCCCGTCAATTTGGGCGTGGCGGGGTGGCCGTATGGGTAAAATAAAGC
>JANMBK010000102.1:0-4387 GCA_031360365.1 Methylophilaceae bacterium | reverse complement strand
CAGTCGTTTAGCCAAGTTTGAAAATGGTGAACTGATCGTCAATACCGACTATGTGAATGTAGTGGGTTTGCGCCGCTATAAAGAGAATGGTAAAGGTTTCTATTTCACGCAAAAACTGATTGATTGGCTGGGGCCAAAACGTAGCGGCGATGAGATTGATGACCCGTATATTCATTACGCTGCTAGTGTGCAAAAACTGTTAGAAGACCTCGCCCTGCAAATGATTGACTATTATTTGGGCGATATTATTAAAGAAACTGGCAAAGTGGCCATGGCAGGCGGTGTTGCGCTCAATGTGAAATTAAATCAACGTATTATTGCCATGCCGCATGTCAAAGAACTGTTTGTGCAGCCAGCCTCTGGCGACAATGGCACCAGCTTGGGCGCGGCCACTTATGCTGCACATTTGGCGGGTGAAACTATCTACAAAATGCAGCATGCTTACTTAGGCCCAAGTTTTACCAGTGCGGAATGTGTGGCAGCGTGCGAGGCACATCCGAATAAGCCAATTTTCACAAAAGTTGAAAATTTCCCGCAAAAAGCGGCTGAATTGTTAGCGGCAGGTAATCCGCTGGCGTGGTTTCATGGCCGCATGGAATTTGGGCCGCGCTCACTCGGCTGTCGCAGCATTTTAGGAGACCCTAGTTACCCAGGAGTGGCGGATCGCATTAACGCGCAGATTAAATACCGCGAACGTTGGCGCCCATTCTGCCCGAGTATGTTGGATACGGTGGCAGAAGATATTCTGCAAACCAATCACCCAGCGCCCTACATGACGTTTACTTTTGATGTGAATCCTGCATGGAATGCGCGTATCCCCGAAGTGGTGCATGAAGATGGCACAGCGCGTGCGCAAGTGGTGACGCGTGAAACGAACCCGCGTTATTATGAGTTGATTGAGCATTTAGAAAAGCTACGAGGCAACGCGGTGGTGCTAAATACATCGCTTAATCGACGCGGCGAGCCAATGATTTGCAGCCCTACAGATGCGCTGAATATGTTTTATGGCTGCGATTTAGAATATTTAATGCTGGAAGACATACTAGTTACTAAAAACTAAGAAATTAATCATTAAAAATACATGCCCTGCAGACCAGTATGTATGCGGCTTGCAGGCATGTTTAGTTAGACAATCACAGCGTAATATAAACCTGTTTAAATTGACGGATGCCGCGTATTTAGCGATAATCAGGTTAGCGCAGTTTATTTTAGGTAGTAGGTTTTTGAAGATATCCTTATGAAACAATCACACGTAGAAGTCACCGAACGCATCATCGAGAAAAGTCGCCCCACACGCAGTGCCTATTTGCACCGTGTAGATGCGATGTTGAACCGTAAAAAGGGTGCTGATCGTTTAGGTTGTGCTAATGTGGCGCACGCTTTTGCCGCCATGCCAGCCAGCGATAAATTACGTATTTTTGCAGAAAAAGCGCCCAATATCGGTATTGTCACCGCCTATAACGAGATGCTTTCTGCGCATCAGCCGTATGCCAATTACCCTGATATTTTGCGCGATGAAGCGCGCAAATACGGTGCCACTGTACAAGTGGCAGGCGGTGTGCCAGCGATGTGTGATGGCATAACGCAAGGTGAGCCAGGCATGGAAATGTCGTTGTTTAGCCGCGATAATATTGCCATGGGTACCGCCATTGCGCTTTGTCATGATGTGTTTGATGCCGCGCTATTACTAGGTGTATGCGATAAAATTGTACCGGGTTTGCTGATTGGCGCCTTGCATTTTGGCCATTTGCCATGCGTGTTTGTGCCAGCTGGCCCCATGTCTACGGGCTTAGATAACACAGCAAAAAGCAAAGTCCGCGAAAAATATGCACAAGGTTTAGTCGGGCGCGATGAGTTATTAGCGAGTGAATCTGCGGCTTATCATGGCGCTGGTACTTGCACTTTTTATGGCACCGCCAATAGCAACCAAATGTTGCTAGAAGCGATGGGTTTGCACGTGCCAGGTGCGGCATTTATTCATCCGCATGATGGCCTGCGTGAATTGCTGACGCGCGAAGCGGTGAAAATGGTGTTAGCCAATACCAAGCCAGCGCAGTTTACACCGATTGGCAAGCTGGTGGATGAGCACGTGATTGTGAATGCCATGGTGGCTTTACTCGCAACAGGCGGTTCTACCAATCATTTAATCCATTGGGTGGCCGTGGCGCGCGCTGCCGGCATTATGATTGATTGGACAGATTTTTATCATCTGGCTAAAACAACCCCATTGCTGGCGAGTGTTTATCCCAATGGCAAAGCAGACGTGAACGAATTTCAGGCCGCAGGTGGCCCCGCATTTGTCATTCGCGAGCTCATCGATGCAGGTTATATGTACCCAGATGTATTCACCGTAGCCTATGGTGGCTTGCGTGATTATGGCAAATTGCCAGTGAATGAAAATGACACATTGGTTTGGAAAGACTTGCCCAAAGAAAGCACGGATGAAACCGTCGTGCGCACAGCGGCGTTTCCATTTAATGAATCTGGTGGCTTACGCTTGCTTAAAGGTAATTTAGGTCGCAGTGTCATTAAAATTTCTGCGGTGCCAGAAGATAGGCATATTATTGAAGCGCCTGCCATAGTGTTTGATGCGCAAGAAGAATTGCTAGAAGCGTTTGACCGCGGTGAGCTAGAGCGCGATTTTGTGGCTGTAGTGCGTTTTCAAGGCCCAAAAGCTAACGGCATGCCAGAGCTGCATAAATTGACGCCGCCACTTGCTGTGCTACAAAATAAAGGTTTTATGGTAGCCATTTTAACCGATGGCCGCATGAGTGGCGCTTCTGGCAAAATTCCAGCCGCTATCCATTTAACGCCCGAAGCCTCTGCAGGCGGCCCATTGGCAAAAGTAAGAACTGGCGACATTATCCGTTTAAACGCCACGGTAGGCATGGTGAATGTGTTGGTAGATGAAGATGAATGGGCAGAGCGAGAAGTAGAACAGTTGTCTGATGCTAAGCGTCAAAATAATGCACATGGCTTAGGACGCGAGTTGTTTGGGGGGATGCGGCGCAATGTATTGTCCGCCGAAGAAGGTGCCATCACATGGTTGTAAAGAAAACTAAAACTTAGTTGCAATGCGTTGTTGCTCACAAAAAATCTTCGCTTACATATAACCATATGCCGCGCTAGATTTTTTGTACGCGCCTAGTCTTGCTTAGAAGTTCTAATTTTCCTCCGGCGTGATTCAGAGCGAAGCGGAGAATCCAGTAAAAAATTAAATTTTATAAAACAGGTAAAAAAGAAACATGAACACACTCGATTTAGCAACATTTGGCCCAGTCATCCCCGTTATTGTCATCAACAAAGTAGAAGATGCCGTACCTATGGCCGAGGCACTACTGGCTGGTGGCATTCGCGTATTAGAAGTCACGCTCCGCTCAAGCTGCGCGCTACTAGCCATGGAGCAAATCGCCAAACACGTGCCAGATGCGATTTTAGGCAGCGGCACCGTACGCAATTTAAAAGATGCGCAAGCTAGTTTAGATGTTGGCTGCAAATTTGCAGTTAGCCCGGGTTACACGTCAGAACTCGGCCAATTCGCTCGTAAAATCGGCTTGCCACTATTGCCAGGTATTTCTACTGGTTCAGAAATTATGACGGCCAATGCGGATGATTATTTCTTTTTAAAATTGTTCCCCGCAGTGGCAGTGGGCGGTATTAACTTGCTAAAGGGCTTTGCTGGGCCATTTGGCGATGTTAAATTTTGCCCAACTGGCGGCGTTACAGTAGAAAGCGCACCGCAGTTTTTGGCTCTGCCAAACGTGGTGGTGTGTGGTGGCACATGGCTCACCCCAGCCGATGCAGTAGCACGTAAAGATTGGGCCCATATTACTAAGCTCGCCAAAGAGGCCAGCGCCATTCATCCAGCTTAAAGCAACTTTAAGCTACAATAAGGGCTGTGAATAACAGCCCTTTTGTTTATTTAAGCGACATTATTTTGATGCTCTCCAAGCCGTATGGATATTGGCTCTCAAGGTAGATATTTTTCCTCGGGCTTTTATCTCAGGTTTTATACTCGGGTTTAATATTAGTAGAGATTTAGCCTTGAATGTAAACTTAAAACCAATTGATTTAAGCCAATACAAAACGATTGTGTTTGATTGCGATGGCGTGGTACTTAACAGCAATAAAACTAAAGTAGATGCTTATTATGGGGTGGCCAAGCGCATGGGAGGCACCGATGCGCAGGCGCAAGCATTCGTAAAGCATCATGTCACCAAAGGTAGCTTTCCACGCAATGGGAAAGTTGAATACTACCTAAAAGAAATAGTAAAACAGCCCGTCACTAAAGAAATCATTCAGCAATATTTAGCCGCATTTGAAGATATTTTAGATAAAAGTTTGATGCAATGTGAAATTGCACCTGCATTATCGGCGCTAAAAAAAG
>JANMBK010000040.1:0-2872 GCA_031360365.1 Methylophilaceae bacterium | reverse complement strand
ATTTTGGCTGCGGTAACGGCGCCTTCTATTTTACCGTGCTCGCTTAAAATAAGCGTACTTGGGTTGCCATTTTGCTCGGCCACATCGCCGCGAATTGCACCATCTACACGCAGGCCGCCACTAAAGCTTAAATCGCCTTCTATGCGTGTATCGGCGCCTACTAGCGTGTCGATACGGTTATCAATTTTGTTGGCTTTTTTAAAAAACATCACTTTTCCTTAACTGCTGGCTAAATATACGCTCAATCTATTGCTGCTATTTTTTGTTGAGCATATTTTTGTAAAAGAATAACTCTTCTTTTGCTTTAATGTTGTCATCTTGAACGCTTGCTAGCTCTTTGGCAAGCGTATTGTTAGTGGCTAGTTCTACCTGCAGCTCGCGTTGTGCACCCACTAACTTGGCCTCTAATTCTTTGATTTCAATTGCTTGTTGCTGCACTCTTTCGTGAATATTGGCGTTTTCTCCACCTTTGAATATCCAGTATGCGAGCAAAAACCCCGATGATATAAACATGAGTATAAGTAAAAACTTAAAATACCACGGCCAGCGTGTGCGTACCGCTACTTGTTTGGCAGTAAGCCCAAAATGACGACGAACATTGCGGCGTACAGGCTTCATAAGCTATGCTTCATAAACGATAGGCCATTATGGTAGCAATGGTACCACTTGCAAGCCCGCGTTTTCGGCAAAACCAAACATTATGTTCATATTTTGCACTGCTTGACCTGCCGCGCCTTTTACCAAGTTATCTTGCACCACGACTATGGTTAAGTAATCTGAATCTGCCTGTTTATGCAGCGCAATACGCAAATGGTTCGATCCGCGTACAGAGCGCGTTTCTGGCATTGTGCCTGCGGGTAAGACATCGACAAACTGCTCGGCCTGATAACGTGCCTCGTAGACCGTATGTATGTTGGCTTGCAGGCCTACCTTGGAAAGCTTCACGTAAATTGTTGATAACATACCGCGTATCATTGGCACCAAATGTGGTGTAAAAATAAACTGTAACTTTTCACCCGCCATTTGCGTCAATTGCGCAACAATTTCTGGGTGATGCCGATGCCCCGCCACGCCATAGGCTTTCATATTGTCGCTAGCCTCGGCAAACAAAGTCGCAACTTCGGCTTTTCTGCCCGCGCCTGATACTCCAGATTTAGCATCGGCAATAATCGGTACCGATAAATCAATAAGACCCTGCTCTAACAATGGCGCCAAACCTAGCAATACCGTGGTTGGGTAACAACCTGGGTTGCCTATTACTTTGGCGTTTTTAATTTGCTCGCGATTTAACTCAGGTATGCCATACACCGCATCATTTAATACGCCGTCACAACTGTGCGGCATTTTGTACCATTGTTCAAATACTGCCACATCTTGCAGCCTAAAATCGGCTGCTAAATCGATGACTTTTACGCCAGCAGCCAATAATGTAGGTGTTTGAGCCATGGCCACACCGTGTGGCGTAGCAAAAAATACTACATCACAAGCCGTTAAATTGGCAGTTGCGGGGTCGCTAAAGTTTAAATCTACTAACCCACGCAAGCTAGGGAACATATCAGCCACAGGCAGGCCAGCATCGCCGCGCGAGGTAATCGCAGTCAGCTCAACATGTGGGTGCAGTGACAATAAACGCAATAACTCGACACCTGTGTAACCAGTGCCGCCTACAATACCCACTTTAATTTTTGTATTTTGCATAATGCTGAATAATACCAAATTTACTGTATTAACTGAAAAAGGCCGCTAACGCGACCTTTTTCAATACTAGACGCTCTAGAATTAGCGTTTAGAGAATTGTTTACGACGACGCGCTTTACGTAAACCGACTTTTTTACGTTCTACTTCGCGTGCATCACGCGTAACAAAACCCGCTTGTGATAACGCACTTTTTAACGTTGCATCATGATCGATTAAAGCGCGTGTAATGCCATGACGGACTGCACCGGCTTGACCAGATTCACCACCACCAATGACATTAATCATAATGTCAAAGCTAGTTAAATTGTTAGTAAGCTCTAGTGGCTGACGCAAAATCATGCGCGCTGTTACGCGAGAAAAATATTCATCAACAGGTTTATCGTTTACCACGATGTTACCTTTTCCAACTTTCATAAACACGCGCGCGACTGAGCTTTTGCGGCGGCCTGTACCATAATTATATTTGCCAATCATTATATAGCCTTAAATAGTCAATGCTTTTGGTTGTTGTGCTGCGTGCTCATGCTTATCGCCTGCGTACACTTTTAATTTTTTAATCATGGCATAGCCAAGCGGACCTTTTGGCAACATGCCTTTTACTGCTTTTTCTAAAGCACGGCCTGGAAACTTGTCTTGCATTTTAGCAAATGTCGTCGTGCTAATGCCGCCTGGGTAACCAGAGTGACTATGGTATAACTTGCCATCGGTTTTTGCGCCAGTCACTTTAAGTTTATCTGCATTAATAATCACCAAGTAATCGCCTGTATCTGTGTGCGGCGTGTAAATGGTTTTATGTTTGCCACGTAAACGATGCGCACAAGCACTTGCTAAGCGACCTAACACTAAATCGGTTGCATCAATGACAAACCAATCGCGTTGTACTTCATGCGATTTAGCTGAAAAAGTTTTGCCAGAAAAAATATTCATATTCTAAAATCCAAGCACTATGCCGAATGCATAGCTTAAAAAAATCAAGAGCGCGGATTATATGCTTTTGCAATAATGCTTGTCAATTATAAAACGCGGACTATTTCTGTTTTTTTAACTGTCATGAAAATCTGTCAAAATACAAGTTGGCACGCGGATTGCTACAAATTAATTAACAGTAGTCACAACAGACATTTACAACAATACCAATGAGTTAGCTTTATAATTGATTGATAGGTAACTAAAA
>JANMBK010000090.1:0-9358 GCA_031360365.1 Methylophilaceae bacterium | reverse complement strand
CCACGAAAATCGGGCACTAAAATTTCTATTTTAATATTCGGTGAAGCCTCACGCACCGCATGAATACAATCGACAAAATGCTGCGCACCACCATCTTTTAAGTCGTCGCGATCTACTGAGGTAATCACCACATATTTTAAGCGCATTTGTGCAATAGTGCGTGCAAGGTTGGCAGGCTCATTGGCATCTGGCGGCAGCGGTTTTCCGTGTGCTACATCACAAAATGGGCAGCGTCGCGTACAAATGTCACCCAAAATCATAAATGTTGCTGTGCCGCCGCTAAAGCATTCACCAATATTAGGGCAACTGGCTTCCTCACATACCGTGTGTAAATTGTTATCGCGTAAAATCTGTTTAATCTCTTGAAAGTGCACACTATCAGGCACTTTCATACGTATCCAATCGGGCTTACGTAGCATCGGTTGCGGGATTATTTTAATTGGTATACGCGCAGTTTTTTCCGCGTCAATCTGTTTGACACCAGCCACTTTTTTGCTCGTTACTGGATTGTTAAATACAGGGTCTAATGTAATGGTAGTTAAATCAGTCATTATTTAAAATTATCACTCAGTTTTTGTAATAGCAGTTCGCCTATGTGCGCGCAATTTTGCACGATGCCTAAATCTTTAGTTTGCGTCACCTCTATCCCCACATAACCGCAAGGGTCAATAGCAGAAAAAGGCGTTAAATCCATCTCTACATTTAAGCTTAAGCCATGATAACAGCAATTATTTTTTAAGCGCAAACCCAATGAGGCAATTTTTTTCTGCTTACCTCCATCTATTACAAATACACCTGGCGCATCGTGGTTGCTAATTGCGGGCACATTAAATTGTGCTAGCAATTCAATTACACTGGCTTCCATTATGTTGACGAGCTGACGCACATTTAAGTTGCGGCGTTTTAAATCAATTAGTAAATAAATCACCACTTGGCCAAGGCCGTGGTAGGTAATTTTGCCACCACGATCCACCAAGACCACAGGGATTTTATTTTGCGGTAATCGCACATTTTTACGATTTATACCGAGTGTATATATTGCACGATGCTCTGTCAGCCATACTTCATCTGCTGTTTCGGTCGTTCGATTTGAAGTAAACGCTTGCATGGCAGCGAGCGTGGTTTGATAATCGGTCAAGCCTAACTGGCGAATAATAACAGACATGTTAAAACGCAGGCTTGAGCTAAAGCGTGACTTTTACCATGGGGTGAGCGGTTAATGCACGGTAAATATTATCTAACTGTAGTTTGGAGGTGACATAAACAGTGCAAGTCAGGCTGATGTACTTGCCGCCAGAACTGCCACGCATTTCTATATTGGCAGTGCTAAAACTGGGGTTTAGTTGTTGGATTGTTTTAACAATTTCTGCCGTAAAGTCTGCATGTGTTTCGCCCATCACTTTAATCGGAAAATCACAAGGAAACTCGATTAAGGTTTCTGCATTTTCAGCTAAATCACCTACTTGTGATAAATGGTTTGCCATGAGGGTTTATATTAATAGGCACATCTTATTGCAACATCAAGCGAATACTATCGGCAATTCTGCCAAAGAATCCTGCCTGATTAACTGCATTTAATGCTAGCAAATTTTGTTCATTGATAATTTTTTCATCTAAACGAAATGTGATTTTCCCGATGACTTGCCCAGCTTTAATCGGCGCAATTAAAGGCTGCTGGCTGGTCATGGTGGCTTTCACTTTTGCATATTCGCCTTTGGGTAGGGATAGGTAAAAATCTTTCGCAAGCGTAGCTGCCACGGCTTTATCTTGGCCTTTGTAAACACGTAGAGTATTGATGGCTTGCGATTGTTTATAGACCAAGGTAGATTCGTAAAACTGAAAGCCATAATTGAGCAATTTTTGGCTTTCTGCAGCGCGCATGGCTTCGCTTGCTGCACCCAATATCACCGAGACCAAACGTGTATTGTCGCGCTTAGAAGAAGCGATTAAGCAGTAACCTGCTGACTCGGTGTGGCCAGTTTTCATGCCGTCTACATTAGCATCTAGCCACAGTAAGCGGTTGCGGTTAGGTTGGGTAATTTTGTTGTAGGTGTATTCTTTAAGCGAATACAGCCGGTGATACTCCAGTGGAAAATCGCGAATTAAAGCATTGGCTAATAGTGCTAAATCTCTTGCAGTGGTGTAATGGTTTTTATCTGGCAAGCCAGTCGCATTCACAAAGTTAGTGTTACTCAAGCCTAGCTTTTTGCCCTGCTTGTTCATCAAGGCAGCAAACTGTGCTTCTGCGCCGGCAACGCCTTCGGCCAATGTAATCGATGCATCGTTGCCCGATTGAATAATCATGCCGTGCAAAAGTTCATCAACGCTAACTGGTTTATTAGGCTCAATAAACATTTTAGAGCCTTCCGCTTTCCATGCTTTTTCGCTAACAGGCAGATTTTGCTCTAGTTTTAAATGGCCTTGCTGTATTGCATCAAACACCACATACGCCGTCATAATTTTAGTCAAGGATGCTGGCTCAATGCGCTCATCTTTTTTGTGCGAGGCAATGACACTGCCGCTATTAAAATCTTGCAATAAATAGGCTTTTACCGCCAATTCGGGAGGTGGTACCACTTGCGCAGCCCACGTAAATAAAGGAGATAAAAACAGATGAGAGGCGAAAATGAAATTAAAAATTTTATGCATATGAGGTATTATTGATTCACGGTAATTGCGGGAATATTGAGTTGTCTACGAATATCTGCCGTCGTTTTATCGGCTGCCTGCTTTGATTCAAAAGGGCCAATTTTTAAACGATGCAAACCATTATTATATACTTTGTTAATGCCCGAATTTTGGTCTATGTCTAAACCTTGTAGTTTATTAATTAGATTATCTGCATTGGCCTCATTTTTAAAGGCACCTGCTTGTACAAAAAACCCACTCATGCGTTCAGAGTTTCGACTAGTTTCAGTATACTCAACTGGCATTAAAGCAGCTGTGGATTCAGGGGTTGCCACAGCCACAGGCTTGTCTTCCGCATTTTGATAGCTAATGGCATTATCAGGATTTATGGCTTCTACTTCTACCAGTGTGCTGCCCTTGGCGGTATAGCCCAGCTTGTAAGCAGCGGCATACGATAAATCAATAATACGGCTATGTTTAAACGGGCCTCTATCATTGACCCGTACAATTACCCAACGCCCATTGGCCGGGTTGGTGACTTTAACGTAGCTTGGTAGTGGCAAAATGGTGTGCGCCGCTGTCATGCTGAACATATCATAGGTTTCGCCATTAGAAGTTTTTTTGCCATGAAAGCGCTTCCCATACCAAGAGGCGATGCCGCGCTCTTTATAAGGCTGGTAGCTGATCATGGGCTTATAAGTGGCACCCAAGGCTTTATAAGGCCTATTAGTGCGGCTGTGTAGTGGTTCTTTTTTTGGCACTGCATTGGGAATGCTGTCAATATTTTTTGGTGGGTTGTCGCCTGGACCGTCATCTAAATAGTAACCACCTGGCTCATCTATTTCTGCTGTTGTAGGTTTTTGTGCTGGCACAGGTGTCGCAACAGATGGGGTTGGTGCTGGTAAAGGCGCTGTCTTACTTTCAACAGGTGGCGTGGGCGCTGTTTTTACTACCTTTTTGCCACCACATGCCACCAAAAAAGCACAACAAAATATAAATAATATTGCATATTTTTTCATTATATTTTCTCTTATTAAATTATTTTAACCTGCAGCAACCAATTTTTTATGGGTTTGTATGCTCATTAAAATGCCAAACCCAAGCAGTAAGGTGACCATCGAGGTACCACCGTAGCTAATCAACGGTAATGGTACACCGACTACAGGTAATATACCGCTGACCATGCCGATATTGACAAAACAATAAGTAAAAAAAGTTAGTGTGATGCTGCCCGCCAGCAGACGAGTAAAGGTACTTTTGGCCTGCGCAGCGATGACTAAGCCGCGCGCAATGATTAAGCTAAATAATATTAATAAAATTAAATTACCCGCCATCCCAAACTCTTCACCAAACACGGCAAAAATAAAGTCGGTGGTGCGTTCGGGCAAAAAATCTAATTGGCTTTGCGTGCCGTTAAGCCAGCCTTTGCCTGTGGTGCCGCCAGAACCCAATGCAATCGTTGCTTGAATGGTGTGGTAACCCGCGCCCAGTGGGTCTTGTGTTGGGTCGACTAAAATTTCAATACGACGGCGCTGATAATCGTGCAACATTGACCAAAACACAGGCGTAAGCGCACCCATTAAGGCAACACTGCCTAGGATAAACTTCCAGCTTAAGCCCGCTAAAAAAATCACAAAAAATCCTGATGTACAAATTAATAAAGCGGTGCCTAAATCGGGTTGTTTCATAATCAGCGCAACGGGGATAAGTAACAAAGTGGCGGCAATTAAAAAATCGGTGATACGCGGATTAGATTCGCGTTTGGCAAAAAACCAAGCCAACATCATCGGTACGGCAATACGCATAATTTCTGAAGGCTGGATTTTTATAATGCCCAAGTCCAACCACCTCTGCGCGCCGTGGCTAATATGGCCAAAGATTTCTACTGCAAATAGCAATAAAATACCGAGCAAATAGAGAGGCGGTGCTATGCGCTCAAGTAACTGCGGCTTTATGTTAGATGCCACCCACAGCACAAGCAGAGCCACAGCTATATTTACTATTTGGGCGCTGACACGATCTATACTTTGCCCAGATGCACTGTATAACACAAATAAACCAACTAAAATGGTGAACAACAGGCAGCCCATTAAAAATGAATCAATATGCCTAAATAAGCTGTGCAGCAGTTTATTAATCATAATGTTCTACTTCTGGCGCGTTGGTTATAGCATTGGCAGGCACAGCACCTGCAGCTTCATTGGGATTGGTGGCGGTTTCAGTATTAGGTGCTTCAACCACAGGCACTTTACCTAATAAATAGTAATCCATCACTTTACGCGCAATGGGACCCGCGGCGGAGCCACCATGACCGCCGTTTTCTACAATGACAGCGAGTGCTATTTGCGGGTCCTCAGCGGGAGCATAAGCCACAAATAAAGCATGATCGCGGTGACGCTCATTCACCAGTTTTTCATTATATTTTTCATTTTGTTTAATGCCAATCACTTGTGCCGTACCCGTTTTTGCAGCAATGCTATAACCTGCATTAGCCCCCACACTGGCGGCGGTGCCACCAGGTAAGGTTACATCCACCATACCAAGATTCACAATTTCTAAGTTGGCCTTGTCTAAACTAATTCTATCACTCACAATTGATGGCGTTGGTGTGGAGACAGAAGTTTTGGCATCTACAATAGCTGAAACCAAACGCGGCCGCATAGCCACGCCTTTGTTGGCTAATATAGCAGTGGCTTGTGCCAGCTGCATGGGTGTTGTCAGTGTGTAGCCTTGTCCTATGCCTACAATGACTGTTTC
Source organism: Methylophilaceae bacterium (assembly GCA_031360365.1). GTDB lineage: Bacteria > Pseudomonadota > Gammaproteobacteria > Burkholderiales > Methylophilaceae > Methylotenera_A. The sequence continues at coordinate 3,973 of JANMBK010000090.1, read as the reverse complement.
GCCCATATACCAAGGTTGCTTATAGCGGCGTTTCTTCCACTCAGGTGTAGGCAGCAAGCCACCTACTTCACCTTGAATATCAATACCGCTTTTTAATCCAAAACCAAAATGGCGCACAAAATTAGTGAGTCTTTCAATCCCCAGCTCCACCGCCAAACCGTAAAAAAACGTATCACACGAAATGGTAATGGCGCGCCGCATGTCTACGTTGCCATGCCCGCCAGGCTTCCAATCACGGTATCGGTGGCGGCTGTTGGGTAAAGTAAAATAGCCTGCATCGCTAATACTATAAGGGGGCTTCCGCTTACCAGCCTCTAGCCCCGCTAATGCGGCAAATGGCTTAAATGTAGAACCAGGCGGATACACGCCTCGCAAGGGGCGATTAATCAGTGGCTTATCTAGCGATTCGTTTAACAACTTCCAGTTGGCAACATCAATGCCATCCACGAACAAATTGGAATCAAACGTCGGCATGCTTACAAGCGCTAATACTTCACCTGTACTAGGTTTAATTGCCACTAGAGCGCCACGCCGATCGCCAAACGCAGTTTCAGCAATTTCTTGTAATTTGCTATCAGCTGCTAACACCAAATTGCTGCCAGAGTTAGGAGCAATGCTAGAAAGCACTCGCACTGCTTTGCCATCGGCATCAGTCTCTACCTGTTGAGATCCGGTAGTGCCGTGTAATAAAGATTCATACGATTGTTCAATACCGCTTTTGCCAATATGATCGGTACCTTTGTAGTTAGAAAGCAAATTTTTTTCTGTAAGCTTAGTTAAGTCTTTGTCGTTTATGCGGCCAATGTAACCTATCATGTGCGCGCCCTGTTTGCCTAATGGATAATGCCTAAACAAACGTGATTTAAGCTCAACCCCTGGAAACCGGTAACGGTTAACTGCAAACTTGGCAGCCTCCACTTCGTTTAAATGCGTGCGTAGTGGAATGCTTTCAAAGGTGCGGCTTTCAGTTTTTTGTTTTTTAAAACGCTTTAAGTCAACTGTGCTCACTTCTACCAATTGTTTAATCTGATCAATTGTGGCATCCAAATCTTCCACTTTAGAAGGGGTAATTTCTAAAGTATACACAAAGAAATTGTGTGCTAATACAACACCATTTTTATCAGTAATTAAGCCGCGATTAGGTGTGATTGGCACCACTGATATGCGGTTACTTTCGGCTAAAGTTTGATAGTAATCGTAGCGGTTAATCTGTAAATAATAGAAGCGAAAGACCAATATACTAAATGCAATGACCACTATCAAGCTAAGTACACTTAGCCTCAATTTAAAATGATGCAGCTCGGTTTGGTAGTTTTTAAGTTCGCGACTATTGTTCATTGCCATTTTTTGGTTATTGCGCGGTTTTAGGTCGCGTTAAGCCACCAAAAATAACTATCATCAATTGCCATAATATTAAGCCTGTGAAAACTGGCCATATATAATGCCAACCAGGGTTTTCGTTGCCAGCAAATAATTTTAATAACAACATTAGCACGCGTTCTAACGTCAATAAGGCGACAATATAGCCAGCTAATTGCCACGTGTTAAATAGCACTAATCTACGCTGATAACTTAGTGAGACATAAGCGGTAATGGTAAAGCTTAAGGCGTGCTGACCTAGTAAACTGCCAGTAGCTAGATCTACCAGCAAACCTGCAATCCATGCTGTTCCTACGCTACATAAGCTAGGTGCGCGTAATAGCCAATATAGCAGTACCACTAACACAAAGTCGGGGCGGAAAATAATTCCTTGCCCAACCCAAGGAAATAGCTGACATAGCAATGCAATCAATAGCGTGAAGTAAATGCTCACTATATTAGTGTGGCGCATTGGGCTTGGCCTTGTGTTTAGATTCTGGCTTGGTCTGGGTCCTTACATTATCTTTGGCTTGTTTTGCCTCTACAGCAATATCTTCTTCAATTAGTTTATCTGCTTTAGCTTCGGGTAGCGCAAGTAATAATAGCTGTAAATGATTGGTTACCTCTGCCACTGGCGTGCAAACAATTTTGGCAAATGGAGATTCTGGACCCTGTAATATTTGACTCACAGTAGCCACTGCCAAGCCAGCAGGATAGACGCCATCTATTCCAGAAGTCACTAATTTATCGCCAATTTTAATATCGACGTTAGTTGGCAAGTAGGGAATATCCAGTGTGCTGTTGCCCTCGCCAAAGGCAATTGCGCGCAGTTGGTTGCGTTCAATTTGAATGGGAATTGATAGTTCTTTGTCGGTAATCAAGGTGACTTCACTAGTAAATGGATACACACGCGTGACTTGGCCAATGACACCCTTCGAATCCACCACCGCTTGCCCAGCTTTAACGAAGTGTTGGCTACCCCGATTGACCACTACGATGCGAGTAAATGGGTCGCGCCCCATGTGTGAAATTTCACCTAAAATTGCCTTAGGCAGTATCGGTATATCGCCATTTAGCAAGCTGCGTAAGTGCGTGTTTTCAGCGGTGATAGTGCTTAGGCGTTGCAGCATAACTTTATGCTCGAATGCTTGTTGTTTAAGTACATAATTTTCTTGCACCAGTTCGTTATGTACAGAGAAGTATTTGTTAATATCGCGATACCACTCAGTGGGCGCATTGGCAATAATTTCTAAAGGGTGTAACGCAGCAATAAAGCCTTGTCGTATGTGAGATAGGTAGTTGAGTCGTGCATCGACCGCCATAAAAATGATGGACAGCGCACAAAAGAATACCATACGAGAAAATGCGTTCGCACCGCGAACGAAAAAAGCTGGGGTTTGTTGGGCTTCTAGCTTTTGATGAACACCTTTAAGCATGCCAACAGATTAAGTTATTCAATTTTAGTAAGTTATGTTTATTCATGGGCAAACACGTTGCCCAGTTTATCCATTTCTTCTAATGCACGGCCACAACCACGCGCCACACACGTCAGCGGGTCTTCTGCAACAATCACAGGCAAGCCCGTTTCTTCCATTAGTAGCCTATCCAAATCTCGTAACAATGCACCACCACCTGTTAGTACCATACCTTTTTCGGCAATGTCAGCACCTAATTCAGGAGGTGTTTGCTCTAGCGCTGATTTCACCGCGCCAACGATAGCATTCAGCGGCTCGGTTAATGCTTCTAAAATCTCGTTGCTAGAAATAGTAAATTTACGTGGCAAACCTTCTGCCAAGTTGCGGCCAGTCACTTCCATTTCTAACACTTCGCTGCCTGGAAACGCCGAGCCAATTTTCTTTTTAATGGCTTCAGCGGTTGGCTCCGAAATTTGCATGCCGTAATTGCGGCGGATGTAATCAATAATCGCTTGGTCAAACTTATCACCACCCACGCGCTCACTTTTGGCGTACACAATGCCACCTAATGAAATCACGCCCACTTCAGTGGTGCCACCGCCAATATCTACTACCATGCTGCCAGTGGCTTCTGCTACTGGCATATCGGCACCAATTGCTGCTGCCATCGGCTCTTCAATTAAAAATACTTGTTTTGCACCTGCCCGCTCAGCCGATTCTTTAATGGCGCGGCGCTCTACTTGGGTAGAGCCCACAGGCACGCAAATAATGATGCGTGGGCTGGGTGAAAACCAGCGTGATTCGTGTACTTTGCGAATAAAGAATTTGAGCATTTGCTCGGTGATGGTGAAGTCAGCAATCACGCCATCTTTCATGGGACGAATGGCTTGAATATTGGCTGGCGCACGACCCAACATGCCCTTGGCATCGGTACCTACTGCCAGCAATACTTTTTTACCGCCAGGACCACCTTCAGTACGAATGGCTACCACTGAAGGCTCATCTAATACGATGCCCCTGCCTCGTGCGTAAATTAAGGTATTAGCAGTACCTAAATCGATTGCTAAATCATTTGAAAAGTAACTATTGATGAAACCAAACATATTGTTTTATCCTGTGCATTACGCAAACGTTTACATAGCTTGCTTTATCGACTAAAGCGATGCTTTAAAATCAAGGTATAATAACTTAAATTGAGT
>JANMBK010000255.1:0-2124 GCA_031360365.1 Methylophilaceae bacterium | reverse complement strand
CGCTATCGTTGGTTTTAGCGTCGCCATCAGCTAAGTGATGGCCGCGAAAGGTCGAAACCTCTATCGTCTCACTGCCCCACATCACATGCACCAACCTAAAACGCTTGCCAATAATGCGGCTTCGGCGAAATACTTTATACACTTCTTCTGGCGTGGCATTGGTGGCAATGTCGAAATCTTTTGGTTTAAAATTAAGTAGCAAATCGCGCACCGCACCACCAACAATAAATGCCTCAAAACCCTCTTTTTGTAAACCATCGCAAGTTTTTAGTGCCGCTTGCGAGATTAAGCTTTTGTCGATTTTATGCGTTTTAACTTGAATGCGCTTGGCAGCACTGACATCACTGCTGTCGGCCTTATTAATAGCCAATTCTGCATTGGTGCGTTTGTTAAATAGTTTTTGTATAAAGCGTTTAATCATGTTGATTTTATTTAGTCTATTTATTTACCACTTTTGTTATTCCAAAGCACATCTGGCACACCAGCCTCTTTGTTGATAGTGCGGCACAGCACAAATAATAAATCTGATAAGCGGTTTAAATATTTAAGTGAAATATCCGTCACTTTTTCATCTCGCGCCAGCGTAATCAGCTTGCGCTCTGCGCGTCTGCAAACCGTGCGGGCTAAGTGACAATAAGCTGAAGCTTTACTGCCACCTGGCAAAATAAACTCTTTCAATGGCTTAAGCTCATCGTTTAAAGTATCAATTGCCTCTTCTAGGTTATCGATATTGGCTTGTTGCAAAATCACATAATTAGGGATGCAAATTTCGCCGCCTAAATTAAATAAATCGTGCTGAACTTGCGTCAGTAAATCTATTAAAACATCAGGCACAGCCTCTGTCAGCATAAGGCCAACGACAGAGTTTAACTCATCCACATCGCCCATTGCTTCAACGCGCAAGCTATCTTTTGCCACACGCTGGCCATCGCCCAAGCCAGTAGTGCCGTCGTCACCCGTGCGGGTGTAAATTTTGCTTAGTCGATTACCCAATTAAAAATTCCTCTATAATCTGTGCATTATAAATCATTCAAACCTGTTTCGATGAGTTCAAGCACTAACAATCAACCGATTGGCATTTTCGATTCTGGTGTAGGCGGCATTAGCGTGCTCAAGCACATCCACGCGCTTTTGCCAAATGAAGATTTAATCTATCTGGCTGATAGCAAATATGCGCCTTACGGCAATAAAACACCTGAGGAAATTATTCAGCGTTGCTTAATTTTAAGCGATGATTTATTACAAAAAAATGTAAAAGCCATTGTTGTTGCTTGTAACACCGCCACTGCCGCGGCGATTGACCAATTGCGTGACACTTTTGATGTGCCGATTATTGGCATGGAGCCAGCAGTAAAACCAGCGGCAGAGGCTAGTAAAAACGGTGTGATTGGCGTGTTAGCGACTGTTGGTACATTAAAAAGCGCACAATTTGCCGCGCTGCTTGAGGCTTATGGCCGCGATGTAAAAGTTGTTACGCAAGCTTGCGTCGGCTTGGTTGAGTGCATAGAGCGTGGCGAACTTGATACGGAAACTACCAAAGCTTTAATCAGGCTATACGCCTCGCCGTTATTGGCTGAGGGTGCAGATACCATTGTGCTGGGCTGTACGCATTATCCGTTTGTAAAACAAGTAATTCAAGATATTGTAGGTAAACAAATTACACTAATTGACACTGGCGCAGCAGTGGCGAAACAGCTAAAACGCCAGCTTGAAGAAAAAGGTTTGTTATCGGCTAGCAAACAAAAGGCAGAGGTAAACTTTTGGACGAATAGCGAAGCAGAAAATGCTAAGCAAGTGACGGAGAAGCTGTGGGGAAACCATGTGCAAGAACGCTGGTTATAGTAATTGTATGGTACACGTACTTCAAGTTATATGTTGCACGAGGACTATTGCCAAATAATATCAACAAGACTAGAGTTATAATTAAGGTGACTTGTCTTTGGAGGTAAGATGTTTTATACGCAGATAAAAAAACTCGTAATTTTTACTCTAGTTATAGCTTGTGCTTTACCCCAGATATGTATAGCTGAATGGAATGGTGAACGAGCATATAACCAGCAAATAGAAAGAGAACAAAGGCAGAAACAATTGCAGCAACAACAGCAATTACAGCAAGAAATGAAG
>JANMBK010000084.1:0-1890 GCA_031360365.1 Methylophilaceae bacterium | reverse complement strand
GCAATCGCAATCTCTTGCTCGGTTTGCGCGGCGGCTAACATTTGCTCGGATATATGCCATTGGTGCGTGGTGTTAAAGGCTTTCGAAACAATGGCTAAATCTGGCAAGCAAGCGCCAGCTAACAACAGCTTGGGGAAGTTTTCAATGGCCTGTTGAATTTTTGAGTGCAGTGTTTTATCTGCCATCAACGGTACCGTCAACAGTAGGTATTGCGAGAAATAAATATGTGTGTATAAGCCCCAAGCATTGGCGTCTAGCGCATAAAAACTGATGGGCATTGCCCAAGTTAGTTTTTTAAAGTATTTCATCCGCTTAAAATGTGCCTTCATGCGGCGCATTATTAAAGTTAAGCATGAAGTAATTGTGATTTATTTATGAAATTTTCATGATAATTTTTTGTATTTTCATCACGTAACTGTCACATTGCAGCGTTAAGCTATGCGAGTTAAATTTGGATAACTACATGAATATATTACTGATTTCAGATGTTTATTTTCCACGCGTGAATGGTGTATCTACCTCAATTCGGACTTTTACCGAACAGCTGCAAAAGTTAGGGCATAGTGTGCATTTAATTGCGCCAGACTATGGAATTGAGACAGAAGACGAGGCCTGGATTACACGCGTGCCAGCGCGTAGCATCTACTTTGACCCTGAAGATAAGCTGATGAAATATGGCGAAGTATTGCGTTTGTTACCATCACTCAAAAGTAAAAATTTTGATTTAGTACATATTCATACGCCATTTATTGCGCACTTTGCAGGGTTAAAAATCGCTAAAAAATTAGCTTTGCCATTATTAGAAACTTACCACACTTTTTTTGAGGATTACTTACATCATTATTTGCCATGGATACCTAAGTTTGCGGCAAAAAGTTTGGCCAGATTCATCTCGAAAAAACAGTGTAATCAACTCGATGCGATTATTGCGCCTTCGCAACCCATGCTGGATGTGCTGTGCAGTTATGGCGTTACCGTATCAGCAGAAGTGATTGCGACTGGTTTACAGGACAACAGTTTTGCTGAGGCAGATGGCGATGCGTTTAGACAAAAATACAAAATACCGCTCAGTAAGCAAATGTTGTTATATGTTGGGCGTGTGGCGCATGAAAAAAATATTGGCTTTCTACTAAAAGTAGCCAAGCAGCTAAGTGTCCAACAATCTGAAATTTTATTGGTGATTACTGGCGAAGGCCCTGCGGAGCATAGTTTGCACCAGCAAGTCTATGCATTGGGCATTGAGAAAAACGTGCAGTTTATTGGCTATTTAGATCGCAATACCGAGCTGAATGCTTGCTACAAAGCGGCCGATATTTTTGTGTTTGCCTCAAAAAGCGAAACGCAAGGCTTAGTGCTACTAGAAGCAATGGCACAGGGTACGCCAGTGGTGGCGATTGCCGAGCTGGGAACCGCATCAATATTGATTGAGGGGCAAGGTGCACATATTGCCACTGAAAACGAACTTGTATTTGCAGAAAAAATTAATGATTTACTTAGCAATTCGCTAGCGCGAAGCATATTGGGTGAAGTTGGCAAAAGCTATGCGCTTAAACATTGGTCTGCCAGTGCAAAAGCAGAGCAAATGCTTAACTTTTATCGCACCGTGAAAGCTAGCCGCAACTTAGATAACTATCATCAAGATGCAAAATCAGTACACTTTGAATAGCGAAAAAATTAAATTGCTATAAAAAAGTACTGCCAAAATAATACGCCATAGCTGCAATTAAGCCAGAGCAGGGAATTGTCAGCACCCAAGCCCACACCAAACGCGATGCCAAACCCCAACGCACGGCCGAAGCGCGGCGAGATATTCCCACGCCGACAATCGCACCAGTAATGGTGTGCGTGGTAGAAATGGGAATGCCTAAATATGTCGCTAAAAACAGCGCG